>JAGCJJ010000078.1 GCA_017648065.1 Kiritimatiellia bacterium
AACACGACGGAAGAACTGTCCCTTAGCAGATGCTGGGCGCTCAGCGCGAACTACTGAGATAATTGCCTCTGCGTTTTCAGCTAGCTTATCAGCTTCGAAGCTTAGCTTACCGAATAGTACGCAGATGTTGCCCTGACGATCCATACGGAACTCAACCTTACCAGCCTTCTGAGCCTTAACTGCAGCAGCTGTATCGTCTGTAACTATACCTGTCTTTGGGTTTGGCATCAAACCACGAGGACCTAGCTGACGAGCGATCTTACGAACGCCCTGCATTGCCTCTGGAGTAGCGATTGCTACATCGAAATCTGTCCAACCTTCCTTAACCTTCTCGATAAGATCATCATTACCTACGAAGTCTGCGCCTGCTTCGCGAGCTGCATCAGCAGCTGTACCGCCAGCAAAAACAACAACTCGTACGTTCTTACCTGTACCGTGTGGTAGGCTTACTGTACCACGAATCATCTGATCAGACTTACGTGAATCACAACCCATGCGCATACCGAGCTCCATTGTCTCGTCGAACTTTGCAATTGGGTTTGCCTTGATGAAAGCGATTGCCTCAGCTAGTGAAACTGCCTCAGTTGGTGCCTTCTTGGCTACATCTGTATATTTTTTACCGTGCTTTGCCATAGTTATCTACACCTTCCTTAGCCTTCTACTACATCGATGCCCATAGAACGAGCTGTACCCTCGATCATGCGAGCTGCGTGCTCTTCGTTGATTGCGTTCAAGTCATTTGCCTTGATCTTAACGATTTCCATGATCTGTGACTTTGTTACCTTACCAACCTTTGCGCTATTTGGCTTACCAGAACCCTTCTGGATACCAGCTGCCTTCTTTAGAAGTACTGCTGCTGGAGGGCTCTTTAGAACGAAGGTGAAGGAACGGTCAGCATAAACAGTGATAACAACTGGAATAATCATTCCAGACTGTGCCTGTGTTGCTGCATTGAACTCTTTACAGAACGCCATGATGTTAACGCCCTGAGAACCAAGTGCTGGTCCGATAGGAGGTGCTGGGTTTGCAGCTCCTGCTGGCACCTGCAAACGCACGATGCCTGTTACTTTCTTTGCCATATTATGGTTTTCCTTTGAATATACTCTCCCGGGTCCCTACCGGTACATTCGAGTATCAATTATTATATGATAGGTGCTGACTCGGTCTCTTCAGGTACTACCTTTTCAACCTCGTAAATACCTATCGTAGTAAGGACGTCTCTGCCAAAGATTGTTACATTAACCTTTAGCTCGCCCTTCTCGGGATCTATTTCTTGTACTATGCCAGTTGATGATACAAATGGGCCAGACTTAATCTTAACCTCATCACCAACCTCAAATGGGATAACAACCTTAGCTTCTTGACCTGCTTCAGATGCACCAAGAATTGATGCCATCTCTTCTGCTGATAATGGTTGTGGTTTTCTTTGCTCACCACCCAAGAAACCAATTACACCCTGAATACCACGTATAAATGACCAAACTGGTTCATTCAAAGGACGCTCGCCACGCTTTGCGCCTTTGTAATAAACAGCTGCATTAATAAATACATAGCCAGGGAAAAGCTTCTTTGTAATATTTGTCTTACGCTTTTTACCAGAAGCATCAGTTGTGAAATTAACAACCTTTTCTACAGGAACACGTACATCCTGAATATAGATGTCTAAGCCTTGCTCTTTTGATTGAGCCTTTAATAGCTTCTCTACTTTTTGTTCCTGACCTGTAAGTGCTTGTAATACAAACCACTCCATTACAGGCTCTAGTTCTAAATCTGTCTGCATTAGTATACCTTCTTGCTTAAAAAAGTGAATAGACAAGGTTTTGCTTATCTAATAACTAGGGCGTTAACAATGCCCTGCAAAACCTTGTCACATAGTAATACAAACACTGCTACAAGCAAAAGCATTGCAGCAATAACCCAGGTAGACTCAACAAGCTCTTTGCGACCAGGCCAAGAAATCTTACTGAATTCAGAACGGCAATCACGTAGGAAACTTCCTAGTCCCTTTTTCTCTTCTTGTTCCTTTTTCTCTTCTTGTTTGTTGTTCATGAATCTCTCCAGGACAAAATCCCTATCTCATCGATAGGGATAAAAATGGCACGTGGAGCCGGACTCGAACCAGCAACAGGCGGTTTTGGAGACCGCTGCTCTACCAATTGAACTACCCACGTATTAAAATCGTTTTTTACTCTATAATCTTAATAGTTATATCAGCAAATAACGCTTACTTTACTTCCTTATGAAGTGTGCGTTTACGCTCATTTGGGCAGAACTTCTTCTGCTCAAGACGTGCTGACATTGTCTTCTTATTACGAGTTGTTGTATAGTTACGGCGCTTGCACTCTGTGCATTCCATTATAGCGAGCTCTCTCGGCATAATATAACTCCTAAAATCATTGCTTTGAAAAATTGAGATGTTAATTTACCATAACTCTTAAACGTAAATCAAGTCTTTTTTTTAGATTTTTTTATTTTTTTTCAATAATTTCTTAAATTTTCTTTTATAAAACGATATTTTTGACTTAAATTCCTATTTTATTAGGGAATGTTATTTAATCTAAAATCTATTTAATGAAAAGTACGAGAATTTGTCTATATCTTGAATCTTGAAGGGAGAGTAAATAAGAGCATAAGAAATGCAGGAGGAGCACGTCCCAATCGTTGTGCTCCTCCTACCTCCTAAGTATGATAGGTTTATTTCAGAAAAAATAAACCACCTTTCCTAAACGCGCGAGCTTTGCATGCTTGATCCAGCAATATAATTTGATTTATAGCAGACGATGAGACGAGAGGCTTTGTTTCCTCAGTTCTGTTGTTGCATTAACATACATAGAACATGAGACAAGAGACGTTAGACGAGAGACACATACATTGGGCTAGAAGACAATCAGACAAAATGATTGAATTTAATCGGATATATTGCGGGGCATTGCTTCATATTGCAACGAGCTGCTTCATCAAACTAAAACAAAAAAAAGGCGCCCCAATGGGACGCCTTTTTGATAATTGCGATTTATCTCACAATAATTATGCGATTACTTCGCATGTACCACCAAGAGCTTCGATCTTAGCCTTAGCTGTAGCTGAGAAAGCGTTAGCCTTAACAGTTAGCTTCTTCTCTAGATCACCCTTGCAAAGTACCTTGAAGCCGCCATTAGCGAACTTCTTAACTGCGCCAGCTGCAACTAGTGCTGCTGCGTCTACTACATCGCCATCCTTGAAGAATGAGTTTAGTACTTCTAGGTTAACAGCTGTGTATGCTACACGTGCTGGGTTCTTGAAGCCACGCTTTGGAAGACGACGCAATAGTGGCATCTGACCACCCTCGAAGTTTACCTTCCTCTTGTGACCCTTACGAGCCATCTGGCCCTTGTTACCCTTACCAGAAGTCTTACCCTTACCTGATGACTCACCACGGCCAAGACGCTTTGATGTCTTGTTTGAACCAGGTGTTGTATAAAGATTAGAAAGTGATAGTGTCATTTTCAGTCTCCTTATGCGTTACGCTGTGCCTTGATTTCCTCAGCAGTGCGGAGCTGTGAAAGAGCGTCGAATGTAGCCTTAACTACGTTCAAGCGGTTCTTACTGCCCTGGCTCTTGCCTAGGATGTTGTGAATACCAGATAGCTCTAGAACTGCGCGCATACCGCCACCAGCGATAACACCAGTACCGTCGCATGCAGGCTTTAGAAGCACACGGCCACCATCGCACTGACCTGTAACCTCGTGAGGGATTGTTGTACCCTTCATCTTGATAGTTACTAGAGAGCGCTTAGCTGCCTCTGTACCCTTACGGATAGCTTCGCTAACCTCGTTTGCCTTACCGAAGCCTAGGCCTACCTTGCCAGCGCGGTTGCCGATAACGACAACTGCACTGAAGCTAAAACGGCGACCGCCCTTAACTACTTTGGCGCAACGATTAACGAATACGACATTCTCCTCAAACTCAGGAGTCTCTTTTTCTTCGAAAGCCATTATTCAGCCTCCTCTTCACGTACCTTTAGACCTGATGCAAGTACTGTCTCAACTAGCTGCTTAACGCGGCCGTGGAAACGGAAACCACCGCGGTCGATAACGATTGTCGTAATACCTTTAGCCTTAGCTGCCTCAGCTGCTTTTTCGCCTAGAGCCTTAGCTGTTTCGATATTTAGTTTTGCATCCATGCCTAGTGTGCTAGCAGCTGCTAGTGTTGTGCCTGCATCGTCATCAATAAACTGCACATACATGTGAGAGTTTGAAACGAATACTGACATACGTGGGCGTGCTGCTGTGCCTGCGATCTTTTGACGTAGGCGCTTATGGCGGCGGATGCGATAGTCTTTACGATTTTCAAGCTTCATAACTTAAAGTTCTTCCTATTAAGCAACTGTCTTACCTTCCTTACGACGAATCTTCTCATCCGTGTAACGAATACCCTTGCCCTTATATGGCTCTGCTGGGTAATAAGAGCGAATATCTGCTGCGACACGACCAACTAGCTGCTTGTCAATGCCCTCAACTGTGATTTTCACACCACCCTGCTCTGTAACCTTAACACCTGCTGGGATTGAATAATCCTTTGGAGATGCAAAGCCTAGAGATAGAGAAAGTGTGGAACCTGCGATAACAGCCTTAAAACCAACACCCTCGATATCAAGTGTCTTCTTATAGCCTTCTGCTACGCCAACGATCATGTTATTGATTAGTGTGCGTGCTAGACCATGGAAGGACTTGTGCTGACGAATATCAGAAGCGCGTGTAACGATTACCTGGTTTTCCTTGACTTCTGCTGTGATACCCTCTGGAAGAGTGTATGTTAGCTCGCCAAGCTTACCCTTTACGTTAACAACATTGTTGTTGATAGTAACAGTAACGCCTGCCTTGATTTCAACTGGAGTTTTACCAATTCTTGACATTTACGTTCCTCCTATTACCAAACGCTGCAGATAATCTCGCCACCTAGCTTAGCACGGCGAGCCTTGTGGCCAGCCATGATGCCGCGGTTTGTTGAGAGAATTGCAATTCCAAGACCACCAAGTACGCGAGGAATTTCTTCGCAGCCGCAGAAGCGGCGTAGGCCTGGAGTAGACTCACGGCGGATACCGCGAATTACTGGCTTCTCATTCTCGTCATACTTTAGTGCGATACGAAGTACCTTCTTTGCATCGCCTTCGATTTCAAAGTCTGCAATGTAGCCTTCTTCCTTAAGAACGCTAGCGATTCCAGCCTTCTGCTTTGAGCTAGGTAGCTCAATGATTTCGATACCTGCACTCTGTGCATTGCGGATACGTGTTAGCATATCTGCGATTGGATCTGTCAAACTCATTTTAACGTAGCTCCTTTTCTTACCATGATGCCTTTGTTACGCCAGGGATCTGACCAGTTACTGCTAGCTCACGGAAGCAAATACGGCATAGCTTGAACTTGCCCATAAATGCATGTGGACGACCACAGCGGCTGCAGCGGTTATAGCCACGAACCTTGAACTTAGGCTTGCGTGCTGCTTTAGCGATTAATGCTTTTCTTGCCATAGTTTTCTAGCTCCCATTAGCGGCCTGCGAAAGGCATGCCTAGCTGAGTGAGAAGCTCTTTTGCCTTCTCGTCAGTATCAGCTGTTGTTACGATGGTGATATCCATACCCTGCTCTGGTGCGCCATGACGGCTTAGATCGATTTCAGGGAAAATGGTCTGCTCCTTCAAACCTAGAGTATAGTTACCTCTGTGGTCGAAGCCCTTGTTAGGAACACCGCGGAAGTCACGAATACGTGGTAGAGCGATGTTAATGAAACGATCTAAGAAATCGTACATTCTGCTGCCACGAAGAGTGACCTTAGCTCCGATAACCATACCTTCACGGAGTTTGAAGTTAGAGATGCTCTTACGAGCTGCGCAAAGAGCAGGCTTCTGACCTGTAATCTTTGTCAAATCTTCAATAACAGACTTCTGTGTATCCTTATCAACGATACCGAAAGCCATATTTACTACGATTTTCTCTAGTTTAGGTACTACCATAGGATTTGTGATGCCATACTTCTGAATTAGAGCTGGCACGACCTGTTCCTGGTATTTCTGTTTAAGATTTGCCATTTGTACTTATCCTTACTTATCGAAACGATAACCTGTGCCCTTAGCCACACGTACGCTCTTACCATCCTCACGAACGCGAGAGATGCGAACACCCTTCTTTGCCTCTGGATCGTATGGCATTAGATTTGACATATCGATTGGAGAAGGCAAATCAACGATTGCGCCCTCTGGATATGCCTGGCTCTTTGCAACTGTCTTCTTCTTCATGTTGATACCTTCGACCAATGCCTTGTTCTTAGTATAATCAACAGCTAGAACTTTACCAGTCTTGCCATTATCTTTGCCTGCGATTACGATAACGGTATCGTCCTTCTTAATTCTTTTAACGCTCATTACAATACCTCCGGAGCTAATGAAACAATCTTCATATAGTTCTTATCACGAAGCTCGCGAGCAACAGGGCCAAAGATACGAGATCCGATTGGATTCTTCTTTGCATCCACGATTACTACTGCGTTGCTATCGAATTTGATGTATGAGCCATCTGCGCGGCGAATTGGATATGCTGTGCGTACGATAACTGCTAGGCATACCTGACCCTTCTTAACCGCACCATTAGGCTGAGCTTCTTTAACGGCTACGCGGATTACGTCACCAACGTATGCATAACGCTTACGCTGACCTAGTACACGGAAGCAACGTACGCGACGTGCACCTGTGTTATCCGCTACTGCCAAATCGGTTTCTTCCTGGATCATGTTATTTAACCTCTCCGGCTGCTGCCTTTGTATCGATGATCTTAACGAGGCGCCAGCGCTTCATGCGGCTTAGTGGGCGGCACTCCTGTATCTCTACGAAATCACCAACAACTGCCTTGTTTTCCTCATCATGTGTGTGGAACTTATTGCGAGCGATAAGCTGCTTCTTATAGAGCTTGTGGTGGTAGCGACGCTCAACAAGTACTACGATAGTCTTGTCACCGCTCTTGCTAACAACAGTACCTCTACGTGTCTTACGACGATTGCGCTCAACAGGCTCTTTAACAACTTCTTCAGACATTGTTATTATTCTCCTCGTTCGCGGATTACTGTCTTCATACGAGCTACATCACGACGGAGTGTACGTACCTTAACAGGCTTTACAGAACCATCTGCTGCTGCATTCTTGACTTTTGTTACAGCGATTTCACGCTCAGCCTCTTTGATCTGAGCTAAAATCTCTTCAGTTGTGTTTTCACGAATCTGCTTTACTTTCATTTCGTGCTCTCCTTAAAGCTCTGTGCCATCACGGCGGATTAGAACTGTGCGTACACCTAGCTTAGCTGCAGCAAGGCGCATTGCCTCACGTGCTAGACCGTCAGGAACACCTGCAAGCTCGAACATAACGTGACCAGGTAGAACTACTGCTACCCAGAACTCTGGATTACCTTTACCCTTACCCATACGAACTTCGATAGGCTTCTTAGATACTGGTTTATCTGGATAGATACGAATCCATAGCTGACCGCGACGCTTTAGGTGACGGTTGATTGCAACACGGCAAGCCTCGATTTGGATGTTTGTGATCCAAGCACGCTCTAGTGTCTTTAGACCATAATCACCCTGTGCTAGCTGAGTGTTGCTAGTAGCGATACCAGAGCGGCTACCACGCTGCACCTTGCGGTGCTTAACTCTTTTAGGCATTAGCGGCATGTGTCTTACCCCTTCTCTGCTGCTTTGGCTGATAATTTTCCTTCTTGCAGATCCAGACCTTTACGCCGATGATACCTGCAGGAGTATTTGCCTCTGCGAAACCATAATCAATATTTGCGCGTAGAGTATGTAGAGGAACCTTGCCCTCCTTCATCCACTCTGTACGTGCGATTTCTGCACCATTGATACGGCCTGCTGCGCTAATCTTGATACCATCAACACCTAGATCCAATGCTAGCTTCTGAGCACGCTTCATTGCGCGCTTCATTGCTACGCGGTGTAGGATCTGCTGTGCAATGCTCTCTGCTACTAGCTTAGCATTTGCATCTGGATCACGAACCTCAACAACCTCAATGTAAACTTCGCGCTTTGTCTTGCGTGCTAGCAAGTCGCTTAGCTTCTTTGAGCGATCACCCTTGTTACCGATTACGATAGCTGGGCGTGAGGTGTGAATTGTAACACGTACGCGTGCACCGTCTCTCTCGATACGGATATCTGCTACGCCACCATCCTTACTTTCCTTGTCGGATGGATCCTTCTTTAGCTCATTTGTGACTGTGTCACGAATGATGCAATCTTCCTTTAGAAAATCTCCGAAATTACGCTTGTCAGCGAACCAGCGTGAGCGCCAGTCCTTATTGACAGCAACACGGAAACCGATAGGATTTACTTTCTGTCCCAAGGCTATACTCCTTTACTTTGATTCATCAGTAAGAACCACTGTGATGTGGCTCGTCTGTTTTTCAATTGGGCTAGCAGAACCACGGGCACGAGGCCAGAATCTACGCATGCTAACACCCTCATCGAATACAGCCTTCTTAACACGTAGTGCATCTACGTCTAGGCCGTTATTGTGCTGCGCATTAGCGATTGCTGACTTCAAAGTTGCCTTTAGAAGCTTTGCAGCCTTGCGCGGACTATACTCCGTAATATTTAGTGCTTCTGCAGCTGTCTTGCCCACGATTGCGCGAGCTAGATCACGGCCCTTAGAAGCTGAGATACGGACATTTTTACTAATTGCTTTGACTTCCATTGTATACACCTATCGATTACTTTGTAACCTTATCGGTTGTAGCACCATGCTTACGGAAAGTACGGCTTGGAGCGAACTCGCCTAGGCGATGTCCAACCATATTCTCTGTAATGAAGATTGGTAGGTGCTGTTTGCCATTGTGAATAGCAAATGTGTGGCCGACAAACTCCGGAATAATCATTGAGCGACGTGACCAAGTCTTGATTGGTAGCTTCTTACCAGACTTGTTCATCTCCTCAACCTTCTTGATTAGATGAGCCTCTACATATGGGCCCTTTTTAATTGAACGTGCCATGTGTTAGATTACTTTCTGCGCTTTAGGATTAGACGGTCAGAAGCCTTGCGTGGCTTACGTGTCTTACCGCCCTTAGCTAGCTTGCCCCATGGTGAGCGTGCTGGGCCACCACCAGATGTGCGACCTTCACCACCACCCATTGGGTGATCAACTGGGTTCATAGCAACACCACGTACTGTTGGGCGGATACCCAACCAGCGTTTGCGGCCTGCCTTACCAAGCATCAAGCCTTCCAACTCGCCGTTGCCAACCTGGCCAACTGTAGCCATGCAACGACCTAGGAACTGACGCTGCTCGCCTGAAGGCATCTTTAGTGTAACCTTCTCACCATCGCGAGCCATAACCTGTGCTCCGTTACCTGCTGAGCGAACTACCTTTGCACCACGGCCAGGTACTAGCTCTACACAGTGTACTGTCATACCTAGAGGTACCTTAGAAAGTGGTAGGCAGTTACCAACAGTTGCCTCAACATCAACACCTGTCTCAACCTTCTGACCAACTACTAGACCCTCAGGTGCTAGAATGTAACGCTTCTCACCGTCAGCATATGCTAGTAGAGCGATATTTGCTGTGCGGTTTGGATCATACTCAATTGCCTGTACTGTTGCAGGAATGCCTGCCTTGTTACGTACAAAGTCAATAATACGATAACGACGCTTGTGGCCACCACCGTGATGACGTACTGAAATGCGACCAGAACTATCACGACCGCCATTGCGCTTCTTTGCCTTTGTCAAACCACGCTCTGGCTTAGACTTCGTAATTGTATCGAAGGTTAAGCCTGTTGCGAAACGGCGACTTGGCGTATAGGGTTTATAAGATTTAATTCCCATGGATTTTGCTCCGTAAATTTTGCGTTCAAATCAGCCTAATTAGATTAGGTCGATTTTATCGCCCTTCTTTAGCGTTACGATAGCACGCTTCCAATCCTGAGCCTTTGTAACCTTGCGATTACGTAGAACTCTCTTCTTTCCTTCGTAATTCTGCGTATTAACTGAAACAACAGAAACATTGAAAAGCTCTTCTACAGCCTTCTTGATTTCAATCTTGTTTGCAGCCTTTGCTACGCGAAGCATATAGCGGTTTAGGCTTTCCTGATTCTGAAGAGCCTTCTCCGTGCTCATTACGGACTTAATAACATCTTTCTGCATCATAACGTTTATGCCT
The DNA here is from genome assembly GCA_017648065.1 of Kiritimatiellia bacterium. Lineage (GTDB taxonomy): Bacteria > Verrucomicrobiota > Kiritimatiellia > RFP12 > UBA3636 > RGIG990. Next base: position 10,192 of record JAGCJJ010000078.1, read on the forward strand.
CCTCTACGATTGACTCACCCTCAAGGCGTGTCTGTAGCTGCTCCCATGCAGCACGTGTTACCACTACTGCTGGATAACGCAAAATTTGATAAACGCTGCAATCACGAGCGCGAGAAACCTCAACACCTGGTACATTGCGTGCAGATAGGCTTAGATTCTTATCTACAGCTAGTGTAACAACTAGTGCTGATGGAGCCTCTAGTGCCTTAAGAGTAGCAACTAGCTCCTTTGTCTTTGGCTCTGCAAAGCTTAGATCCTCAACAATCTTCACTGCACCATTTGCGATACGCTCGCTAAGTGCGCGACGGAATGCTAGGCGAGAAACCTTCTTGTTTAGCTTTACGGAGTAATCGCGTGGGTGAGGACCAAATGCAACACCACCACCGCGCCATACTGGAGACTGGCGTAGACCTGCGCGAGCACGGCCTGTACCCTTCTGCTTCCATGGCTTCTTGTTTGAACCAGCAACCTCACCCTTTGTTAGAGTTGATGCTGTACCTGCACGATAGCAAGCCTGATTACCGACAACAACGTCGCGTACTGCCTGCTCACCGCGGTCTAAAACCATAATCTCGTCAGCGACATTAACATCGCCCTTTACTTGGCCATCGCGGCCATACATAGTAATTGTAGCCATTATGCCTTCACCGCCTTCTTGATTGACTTACGAACGATTACCATGCCACCGTTTGGTCCAGGAATTGCGCCCTTAACTAGAATGATATTCTGCTCTGGACGAACCTGTACAACCTTTAGATTCTGAGTTGTTACGCGGCGAGCACCCATATGACCTGGCATTGGGTGACCCTTCTCAACAGAACCTGGGTCCTGACGCATACCAATAGAACCTGGACGGCGCTTTGTGTGTGAGCCGTGAGTCATAGGACCACCCTGGAAGCTCCAGCGCTTCATAACGCCCTGGAAACCGTGACCCTTGCTTGTTCCAATTACATCTACATAGCCGATGTTCTCAAACACAGATACTGTGTAAACATCACCAGCCTTTACCTCTTCGCCCGCATCTGCCTTGAACTCACGTAGTACGCGTACTGGTGTCTCTAGACCAGCCTTAGCGCAGTGAGCGACCTCTGCCTTGCTCAAGCGAGAAGCCTTCTGCGAACCCCAACCTAGCTGAACAGCCTCATAGCCATCCTTCTCAGTTGTCTTTACCTGTACAACGGGACATGGGCCCGCTTCAATGACTGTTACAGGAATGCGAACTCCGTCAGCATCCCAAATCTGAGTCATTCCAATTTTCTTTCCGATCAAGCCTTCCATTCTTTACCCCTGAATCGTCTTGATGGTTACAAACACACCAGCTGCTAGATTTAGCTTCTTTAGCTCATCTACTGTCTTAGCTGTTGGGCCTACAATGTCAAGCATGCGCTTATGAGTGCGCATCTCGAACTGATCCATTGATTTCTTATCTACGTGCGGACTGCGATTAACTGTGAATCGCTCGATACGCGTCGGTAGTGGTACAGGTCCAACAACCTGTGAACCAGTTCTACGAGCGGTTTCGATGATCTCAGACACAGCGTGATCTAGCACTCTGTGATCGTAAGCCTGCATCTTAATTCTTATGCGTTGATTCTGCATTAGTGTTACCTGTTCAATATTGCTTCTTTGACTGCCTGTGGTACAATAGCAAACTGCTCAGGCTCCATAGAGTAGGAAGCCCTACCTCTGGAGAGAGAGCGTATTGCAGTAGAATACCCAAACAATTCTGCCAATGGCACGTCCGCTTTGATGGCCTGCATGTCACCACGAGTATCCATCTCACGCACCTGTCCACGGCGCCCGTTCAAGTCACCCATGAGATCACCTGTATACTCAGGTGGTGCCACGAGTTCGACTGACATAATTGGCTCGAGCAATTCGGGAGCGGCTGCACTCGCAGCATCCCGAAACGCCATGATTGCGGCAGTGCGGAACGCCATTTCCGTAGCAGAATCATTATCAACGATTCCACCACCTGTAATGCGGACTTGAATGTCCTGCATTGGAAGTCGCGCTAGCACGCCTGTTAAAATCGCATCCTGCACACCCTGCTCGATGGATGTCCAGAATTCAGGCGGCACGGTGTTTCGAGGTGGTTTAACTTCGATAGAGTTACCTTTTCCTCGCGCCCCCGCCGACACGTGGAGGGCCACTGTCGCCGCCTGGCGTTTGCCACCAAATTCACGGTCGAACGTATAAGTTGCGTCCGCTTCCTTGGTAAGCGTCTCGTAATAGGAGACCATTGGCTTGCCTGCATTGGCTGGCACCTTAAACTCTCTCAAGAGTCTATCTCGTAGAATTTCTAGGTGTAGCTCGCCCATACCGCTCATGATTGTCTGCCCGGTCTCGCCGTCAATTCTTACACGACATGTAGGATCTTCATCAGAAAGCATCTGTAGAGCTTCCTCAAGCTTATCCTTGTCGCCACGGCTCTTTGGTTCAATTGCCATGAACATTACAGGCTCAGGAAATTCAATTCTATCAAGTGCAATCTGTGCCTGTTCAGCACAGAGTGTATCACCTGTAGTAAACTTCCCGATTCCGGCCATCACACCAATTTCACCGCTGTAAATCGTCTCTGTATCGGTCTGACTATTAGAATGCATACGAATTAGTCTACCGACGCGCTCTCTTGTCTTTGTACGTGGGTTATAAACATTCTGGCCCTTCTTTAGCTTACCAGAATAGATACGTACAAATAGTAGGCGGCCTAGATAAGGGTCAACAGCCACCTTAAAAATCAATCCTGCTAGCGGAGCACTATCATCTGCTGGGCGCTCAGCCTGATTGCCTGTCTTTATTTCAGTACCTGTAACAGCTGGTACATCTAGTGGTGAAGGCAAATACCAGACAACAGCGTCTAGCAGAGCCTGCACACCCTTATTCTTCAAAGCTGTTCCGCAAAGCACTGGAACAACCTTGCCTGAGATTACTGCACTGCGGATTGCGCTTCTGATGATCTCAGAAGAAATCTCGCCACCCTCTAGATAAGCATCTGCAAGAGCCTCGTCATCATTTGCAAGAGTTTCAATCATACTCTCGCGTGCTGCCTCAGCCTCTGCAAGCATATCTGCAGGAATTTCGCTAACTACAGGATGAGCACCCAAATCCTCGCTCTTGTACACAACTGCCTTCATCTCGATTAGGTCAATTGCGCCTTCGAAGGTTTCAGCTGCACCAATTGGAAGCTGAAGTGGAACTGCATTTGCCTTTAGCTTAGTACGAATCTCAGAAACCACGCGGCTAAAATCTGCACCCATACGATCCATCTTATTGATGAATGCGATACGTGGTACATTATAGCGATTGGCCTGTCTCCAAACAGTCTCAGACTGTGGCTGAACACCACCAACAGCGCAGAAAACACCAACAGCGCCATCTAGGACGCGAAGTGCTCTCTCAACCTCAACAGTAAAGTCTACGTGTCCTGGAGTATCGATAAGGTTAATCTGCTTACCAAGCCACTCGCAAGTTGTAGCTGCTGAAGTAATAGTGATTCCTCTCTCACGCTCCTGAATCATCCAGTCCATTGTTGCAGTACCATCATGTACTTCACCAATCTTGTGAACAACACCAGCGTAATAAAGAATGCGCTCTGAAACTGTTGTCTTTCCGGCATCAATGTGAGCAATAATGCCAATATCACGCAAATCACATAGCTCGTGTGTACGGCCTGCGCTTGCGCCATCTGCATTCTTACCTTTTACAACTGAATCTTTCTCAGCCACAATAATTCTCCGGAAAGGGGTCTTCTATTACGTTCTATTTTCAAAGATCTATGCCACCCACCTCTGTTTGGGAGGCTTCTCCAGGTAGGCTCATGCGAACCTACCGGAGACAAATTCACGCATTAGCAAAAATTACCAAGCGTAGTGAGCAAAAGCCTTATTAGCTTGTGCCATCTTGTGTGTATCATCGCGCTTCTTGATGATATTGCCCTGGCCATTGTATGCATCGATGATTTCGAGTGCAACTGCCTTTGGCATACCAACGCCACGACGACCACCAGCAAAGGTTGTTAACCAGCGTAGAGCAAGAGCTAGCTGACGAGCAGGCTTAATCTCTACTGGAACCTGGTATGTTGAACCACCAACGCGGCGGCTCTTAACCTCTACTTTAGGCTTCATGTTATTTACAGCCTTGTCTACTACCTCTAGAGCGATATCTGCTGCAGCTGGGTCCATGCCCTCTGCTAGCTTGATCTTGCCAGCCTCAATGCTGCTGCCAATCTCTTCGATAGCTCCATAAACAATGCGCTGAGCTGTAGTCTTCTTACCGCTACGCATTAGGTAGTTAATCATATGTGCAACCATCTCGCTGCCATATTTTGGGTCAATCTGCTGTGGGCGCTTGACTGTCTTACGTCTTCTTGACATATTCTATTAACTCCGATTACTTACCGCGTTTAACGCCGTACTTAGAACGGCCGCGCTTACGTCCATTAACACCTAGGCAGTCCAAAGAACCGCGTACAACATGATAACGAACACCTGGAAGGTCAGCTACACGTCCACCACGGACTAGAACAACGCTATGCTCCTGTAGATTATGACCCTCACCGCCAATATAAGCGGTAACCTCATAGCCAGTTGTTAAGCGGACACGGCAAACCTTACGCAAAGCTGAGTTTGGCTTCTTAGGAGTCTGTGTCTTTACAACTAGACAAACGCCACGACGTTGTGGGCAATTTTTTAGAGCCGTTGACTTGCTCTTCTTAGGAAGAGTCTGACGGCCTTTTCTGATTAATTGATTAATTGTAGGCATAATTTTTCTTAATTCGTTCTTCTTTGCTACACTTCTTCTATGCAAAGGAAGCACTAATTTACCATAACTCTTGATAGCATTGCAAGAGAAAAAACGATAAAAAAATATTTTTTTTAATTTTTTTTTAATAAATTTAGCACATCACGTTGCTTTTATATATATTATTTGTTCGCGCGCGCGATGGTCATATAAATTGTTGATATTTATTTTTAATTTAATCATCAACACTGAGCTGAGAATCACCCATCTTTGTTATATTATCTTTAACTTCGTCTAGGATTTCCTCATACTCTTGCATCAAATTACGCAATCCTTCACATGTATCAGAAGCTGTTATTGCTAACTTCTTCACTTCATCACCTTGTGCATTGCTGCGAATTTTCTCTATGTATGAAGACAACTCTTCAAGATTTGCTAAAAAGCAATTTTGAATTTCTTCAAAGCGACTAATTGATCCAGTCATGTAACTCAAGTTCTTTTCTGAGTACATCATTCTATCGCGTTCAGTAAGGTCTGTAAAAGAAACAACAGCTCCTACAACCTCACCATTTGTATTGCGATTACATGCTGCTCGAATTTGAGCGCGGAAAGGTGTACCATCTGCTCTCTTGGCAACTACTACACCATCAGTCGTAAAATTCTCGCCAGACAAGCACTGAATAATTGCTGTACCATCAGCTGGATTTAAGAACAAAATTCCCAAGTTATGATTAATGATATCAGCAGGTGATGGCAATCCCCAGATTCTTGCAACAGCTGGGTTAGCATACTCAACAACAGAATTTAGATCAATTACCACAATTGCATCGCTTGAGTTCTGCAATGCGGTGTGTTCTGTACGTAGCATTTCATCCTGCTGAATACGCGTAGTAATATCACGAATAAAAAACGTTAAATGTGGTGTTGAAAGTCTAATCTGACTTACGGCTATTTCTGCATGGAAAAATGTGCCATCAACTCGCTGACAAACAGCTGTCATTAATGTAAAGCGTTCACATTGCACATTCTCGTAAAGTGTTCGTATGATTTCATCATCCATACCGGCAACAACATCAGAAATGTCCAAATCGCACAAATCTTCCTGTGTATAACCAAAATAGTCAAGTGCGCGACGATTTACATCGCGAATGCGTCCATGCAAATCAGTAATAATACCAGCATCATATACATTTTGAAAAAGCTCTGTATAGCTACGTGTCTTTCCCCCGTCAACAGCTCCAGCAGTCAAAATAATCTTCTTTTGAGATGCTACAACTTGAGCCTTAGGACGCTCCCTTAAAGGAACCTCTGGGATATCAGGAATCAAATCGATACGCATTGTGCTAGATTTACTTAGATTTTTCATGTTTTAGCAAAACCCTTTAACTTAATTTTATAAAATATACTACTTAATTTATTGTATTAAAAAAAGAAACGAACAATACACCCTACAATAAATATAAAAATAATTACTGCAATAGCTTTTTGTTCTCTAAATGTAAGCCTTGTATTGGCAGAAACAAGAAGGCGACCAGACTTTGTCAATGCTCTGATTTTTTCAAAAAAAGACATCATTTTGTGTAATCAAACTATTCTGGAATCTTACTATTAATGTCAACAAGTGCTTCTTCAATTTGCTTTTGTATTTTAGCGACATGAAGAAGATTTGCTTTTATTACTCTACGGCGTGCATCTTGTTCTGCAGCTTGAGCAATAGCTTTCTCTTTAAAACTTTGAAGCTCTTCAATCTGTTGTTGGAGAGACAAAATCTGCTGTTGAAGTTTACTAATTGTGGCCTTAGAAGTTCTCAATCTAAATGACAACTCCTCTGGTGTTGCATCAATATCTTCAATATCTAATCCTTCTGGAATAGGTACAGAAACATGCTTCTCACAATCTGGGCAAACAATAACCAACCCGGCACCTCTTGGGTCAATAGAAAGGTGCTTGTTACAATGAGGACAATCAAACTGAATATCTGACTCTGGAATCTCGTCAATATCTAATTCTACACTTTTATTTTTCTCATCCATATCTTCCTCACAAACTTTACATTGTTATTTAATGTACAAAACCATTTTTTAGTTCCATTATACATTAAGCAGGAAATTTTGTCATCAAGAATTTTGAAATTATTTTGATGTTTCGAGCATATAAATTAGACTTTATTCTATAAGAGCATTAATAGCGAACCCAAAGCAACTTTTATATGTATATAATACTCTCAAAATAAAAAAGAGGCGCCCCGTAGGACGCCCCTTTTTAGAAGATTAGTGCTTTACTTCAACCTTTTCACCCTTTGGCTGACCGATGTCAGCTAGTAGCTGATTGAACCATGCCTGATCTGTATCAAATGGCTTACCGCCCTTGATGCGCTCGAACTCACAAGCACGTAGCTCGTTGTTATTGTTCTCGTCCTCACCGATAACACCACCAACGCCCATCATTGCGCACTCAACTGCCTTGTCTGCGCACTTGATGATTAGCTCCTTATCAGCAGGATTTGATGCAGCAGCACGGCTGTAGTAACCAGACTTCTGTACCATTGTCTTCTCAGCACCTAGCATCTGAGCAAACTGCTTTGCAAACCATGCACCTGGGTTGATTGCATCTAGCTTTGCATGACCAAATGCGTCGCGTGGAACTTCCTCACCACGAGCTTCCATCTCCTTGATGATTGTCTCAACGCCAGCACCCTCAGAAACGAAGATGTTAACATTATCAACCTCATCCATAATCTTGCGTAGACGCTCAGCCTCTGCCTTAACATCAAATGCTAGCTCTGGGATGTAGATAGCGTGGATTTCCTTGCGCTCCTTGCTTAGACCCATGCCAGGAACAAATTCCATCTTATCTAGTAGCTTGCGATACTCAACTGCTGTTGCAGCTGTTAGGTAACCGCAGTTACGGCCCATAACCTCGTGTACGATTAGCATACGTGGGTTTGCATTGTGCTCACCAACTACGTTAGCGAAGAACTTAGCACCCTCTTCTGCTGCTGTCCATGCACCTAGGCTCTGGCGGATTGGATATACGTCATTGTCAATTGTCTTTGGAAGACCAACTACTGTTAGAGCATAGTTGTTTGTCTTTAGGAATGCAGCCAAATCTGCTGCAGCTGTATTTGTGTCATCACCACCGATTGTGTGAAGAACATCTACGCCATCCTTAACTAGCTGATCAGCAGCAACCTTCTGAGGATCCTGACCTTCCTTTACAAGGCCACGCTTTACGCAGTCCTTGATGTTTGTTAGCTTAACGCGGCTATTACCGATTGGAGAGCCACCGTGCTTGTATAGAACAGCGATATTCTTACGCATCTCAGGAGTTACTGTGATGCTCTTTCCTTCCAAAAGACCCTTATAACCACCAACGTAGCAGATAATCTCTACCTCTGGTGCTACATCTGTATAACGCTCAATTAGAGCAGCAATTGCAGAGCTTAGGCATGGTGCCAAACCACCTGCAGTTAGAATTGCAACTTTCTTTACATTATTCATGATTTTTATCCTTATTTTTGTATTTGTTTTTAAATTTTGTGTTATTTATAAAAGCTAGTTTGTTTTCTTTGGTGGGCGAGGTCCACGCTTGAAATTACCATGAGGTTTGCGGCCTCCACCAAAACCACGAGCATGAGCACCTGTGCCATTATTGTTAGCTGGATTTTTGCGTGGAACATTTGCTGTTGGCTCTGGCACCTCTGCAAATAGTTCCTCTGCTGGCTGCTGACAATGTAATGGCTCGCCTAGTAGTGTCTCAATTTCAGGAATGGTAAAGGACTCATCCTCACAAGCAAATGATACTGCTGTACCCATTGTTCCAGCACGGCCTGTACGGCCAATACGATGAATATAATCATCTGCCTCGTATGGGAAATCATAGTTTACAACAAGTGAGATATCGTCAACATGAATTCCACGACCAGCAACATCTGTTGCTACAACCAAATTTACTTTGCCACTGCGAAAATCCTCAAGAATACGGCAGCGCTTCTTTTGATCTACATCTCCAGAAAGCATTTCTGCTATAATTCCTTGACGAGCGAGTCTGTATACTAACTCTTCGCAATCGCGCTTTCTATTTCTAAAGATAATGGTGCGACCATATTTCTCACTCTTTAGAATATTGTAAAGCACAGTAAACTTTTCGCGTGCTGCAATTGGATAAACTAGCTGACTGATTGTGTCAACAGTGCCATGCTCTGGATCTACTGATACCTGAACTGGGTTTGGCATCCATTGCTGTGCTAAGCGCATCACTTCATCATTAAGTGTTGCTGAGAATAACAATGTTTGGCGCATATTCTGATATGGAAGCAGACGAATGATGCGGCGAACATCTGGGATAAAGCCCATATCAAGCATACGGTCAGCTTCATCAATAACAATTGTCTGCACACCACGCAAATCAAGTACATGATTTCTGCAGAAATCAAGCAAGCGGCCAGGTGTGGCTGCTACAAGATCAACTGGTGTCTCAATAACTGTCTTTAGTTGCTTATCGTAATCCATACCACCAAATACTGCTACACTTCTCAGACCACAATATTTTCCAAGAGCCTCTGCATCCTTTTGGATTTGCATTACTAGCTCGCGTGTTGGTGCAAGAACAAGTGCTGCTGGGCGGCCAATCTTAACTGGACGGCTTTCCACATTGATTAGCATGCGCTTTAAAATAGAGATTAGGAAGGCAGCTGTTTTACCTGTACCGGTTTGAGCTTTACCTGCCACATTAAGCCCAGACATTGTCTTGTCTAATGTCTCAGCTTGAATAGGTGTGCAATACTGGAAGCCTAAATCATAGATTGCGTGCATGATTGGATTAGGTAGATCAAAATCATGAAAGCGCTTCTTATCATCCACTACTGGCACTTGAAATTCTGATGCATCCCATGATAATTCAACAGTTGGGATAGCAAAGAATTTTTCCTCTTGAAGAGCCTTTGCAATTTCCTCGCGTGAGATAGAGCCTTTATCTGCCTGCTGCTGTGGCTTCTTTTGTTGCTGCTTTTTAGGCTGATTATTTGGCTTATTTTGTTGCTTATTCTCACCCTTATTCTTTTGATTTGGATTTTGGGAGGAATTGCTTTGTTTAGCATTTTGCTTTTTATTATGGTCCTTATTACCTGACTGGTGGTTTTTATTATTAGCAAACTTATTATTTTGCTGCTTATTAGGACCCTGCTTATTATTTTTTGTCTTCTTAGAGGAGTTTTGTGTATTAGGATTTTTTCCCTTATTGCTCTGCTTAGAACTTGCAGATAAGGAATCCTTTTTTACAACTACAGTTTTGAGCTTAGTTGCAATAGTTTTGAAAAAACTCTTTATTGACATATTTTATTAAACCTCTGCCTTTTTATAGAATTTAAGACAAGAAATTTTATTTAATAAGCGATAGTATAATATAAACGACAACGGACACCCCGATAGAGATGCCCGCTGCCGATAACAAATACGTAGAATTAACGCTTTGAGAACTGGAAGCGACGGCGTGCACCGCGCAAACCTGGCTTTTTACGTTCCTTCATACGTGAATCGCGTGTCAAGCAACCTGCTGCCTTTAGTGCTGGGCGTAGTGAAGAATCTGCTTCACATAGAGCACGTGAAAGAGCGTGGCGAACTGCGCCTGCCTGACCTGAAACACCGCCACCCTTTACGAATGCCTTGATGTCGAACTTACCTTCAACACCAGCAATCTCTAGTGGCTGGAATACGTACTTTAGAAGAGCATCGCTCTTGAAGTATTCCTTTGTCTCACGGCGATTAACTGCACACACACCAGTACCATTGAAGAGCTGAACGCGTGCGACTGCAGTCTTACGACGACCTGTTGCAGCTGAGATATAATCTACTTTCTTATCTGCCATATTCTGTCCTTTTGGTTATTGGTGTGAAATTACATAGCTACTGGCTTTTGAGCAGCGTGTGGGTGCTCTGGGCCAACATAGACCTTAAGGCGACGCATCATTTCACGAGCAAGCTTGTTGCCTGGAAGCATGCCTTCTACAGCCTTCTTGATAATCCAATCTGGGTGCTTTACGCGCATCTGAGCAGCAGTTGTCTCATAAAGACCACTACGCCAGCCTGTATAGTGCTGGTAAATCTTCTCTTGCTCTTTTTTACCTGTGAACTTAATCTTCTCACAGTTTACTACGATTACGAATGCGCCTGTATCTACCCATGGAGTGTAGGTTGGCTGATCTTTGCCACGAAGTGCGTTAGCGATCTGTACAGCTAGGCGACCTACTGTCTTACCTGCTGCGTCAACGACTAACCATCTGCGGTTGTCACCTGGATCTTTTGGTACGAATGTTTTCATTTATTTCCTGTATTTCTTTTGCTAAGAATCATTTAAACCTATTACTTTATATATAGAGGAGGGAACTCTGAAAGCAAACGGCTTAAAAATTCGAGTTTTTTGTGATGTAACCCGCAGGAGTAAACCGGGCTATAAGACAAATGAGCAATTATTATGCTATATTTTGACCGAAATAGTCAACCCTCTTTTTTAATTTATTAATAAAAAACGTATTTTTTTTGAAAAATTCTCTGTTTTTCGTATAAAATCCTATACAATATAAATATTATTAGGATATATGCAAGCTATTATACGAATAATTAATTTAGACATTTTTTAGCTTTTCTACTACCTCATCACGATCTTCTCGGCTTGTAATACCAAACCACTCTGAGGTTGTTCGTAGCAGTTTAACCTTTGCATCACCAGCAGCTAACAAAGCACTAAGTTCTGTTGGCATCTGATATTCTGCCTTTGGATTACCCTCGCTACGCTTTAAGAATGCAGGGAAGCGAGCAATCAATGCATCCATATAACTACGCTTAAATCCGAATAGATTCATTGAAACCGGTGTATCATCAGCAAAAGCATCTCCTTCATCACGAATTACACCATCATCCTCACGGCGTAGTGCAAGGCGCTCAGTTACTTTTGTCAGGAAGCTATTTTCATCAATCTCACAAATACCACGTGAAACACCACTATACTTAGATAGTGTTTTTGACAACTCATAAGCTACCATACAATATGTATTAGGCTCAGATTCTGTTTCCTTTAGATATTGATATGCCAATTTAAAGCCTTCTGCGCCATAAAAATCATCTGCATTTACTACAACAAATGTATCTGCTACTACATTACGAGCTGCATACACTGCATGTGCGGTACCCCAAGGCTTTGTTCTGCCCTCTGGTAATGTAAATCCTTCTGGTAAATCAGATAAATCTTGGATTGCATAAGCAACGTCAAATTTACCCTCCCAATGAGAGCCAACGATTTCCTTAAAATCCTTTTCAATATCTTTACGAATTACAAACACCACTCTGTCAAAGCCTGCTTCCTTTGCAAAACGTACGCTATAATCAAGAATAAACTCTCCATTTGGTCCTAGTGGGTCCATCTGCTTAAGACCTCCATAGCGACTTCCCATACCTGCTGCAAGAACTAACAAATCCATATTTCTTCCTCCTTAAACAAAACTTATACTATTTACCATATGTTTGAAGCACTGGTCCATCTGCTTTTACAGACACATGAACATGAGGGCCTGTTCCAGATGCATATTCATAAAATACCCAATCAAATCCTGCCTGCCATGCTAGCTTACAAAGTAATTCATATAATTCCTTCATCTCATCAGCCGTCTTAAGTTTTTCACCATTTTTATAGCCTAATGTGATATCTAAAGCTCGTCCTTCCTTATGTAAAGACTTTGGCGAATGAATTCCTTCAGGGCGATATGTTTCTTGAACACGCAACTGGTATTCGGTTTGTGATTCAACTAAATTAACAAGACGACGAAATGGAATTTCCATTGCTCGGTGCATTGAATGGTCACACTCGTTATCTGTTTCACCATCATTATCACTTTCCCACCAAACACGCAAATCTGTAACATAAATTAAATCTCTACCAGGAGAAAATGTACTATTTACAATTTCTCCACAAACGTCTCGCTCTGACATATTCGGCAATTTTGAATTACGAGCAAAACTTTCCGGTGCCGGGCGAACTGGATTAACTAAATCGACACCCTGTGGCTCTTTCTTCTTTTTAGGTTCCTGCTTTTGAATATCTTTGCTCGGAGTTGATTCAATTACTTTCGTTTCTTTTTTAATCTCAACAGCTTTTGGTGTATCCTTTTTTTGACAAGACCCAATTATTGACATACAGAAAATAATCACAAGAACAAAAGGAATAATTGCTGCCTTAATCAGTGCACGATGCTTAATATCTGCTAGATAATCAGGCAAAGTATCATTATTATTAATAGAAGACATAGAACTCTGACGAGCTCCACACGAAATCTTTATACTATTAAAATTTGATCTTTTTTTTGCCATAATGAAATAAAAAAATTAAATTTTGCTTAACTCCTTACTGCGACGAGCTGCTGCAGCAAGAGTTCTTTTCATTGTGCTCTTAACAGCAGATTTTTCAAGAACTGCGAGACCCTCTGCTGTTGTTCCTTTAGCAGATGTAACTGCTTTAATAAAATCAGAAATTGTGCCATCTGAAGCTTGCAGTACAGTTGCTGTACCTAGCATAGTTTGAATGGCTAGAGTTTGAGCAACCTCATTCTCTAAGCCTAGTGCAACACCTCCATCAATCATTGCCTGGAGAACATATGCCATGAATGCAGGCCCTGAGCCACTAAGTGCAGTAACTGCATCAAGCTGCTCTTCCTTTAGCTGCACAGCCTTACCTGTGAGAGCAAGAAGCTTTCCTGCTAATGCAGCCTGATTTTTCTTAACCTTTGAGCCTATTGCATAACCCGTCATTCCCTCGCCAACAGAAACTGCGAGGTTTGGCATTGCACGAACAACTGCTGCCTTTGGAAGAAGTGCCTCAAGCCACTCTAACTTTCTTCCTGCTGCAATTGAAATATAAAGAGGACGTGCAAGGCTCTCTGACTCTGCCACAGATTTTAGTAAAGCCTCAAGATCCTGTGGCTTTACAGCTAGAAAAACGACATCACATTTTTCAATTACTTCGAGGGCTGTGGCAGGGTGTACCTTATATTTTTTCTTTAGTTCGTCAAGGCGTGGTTGATATGCATCGCAAGCATAAAGCTTTGTTGCGACCTTTGCATTTTTTAGAGAGACTAGGATTGCTCCTCCCATTTTACCGGCACCAAGAAACCCGATTGTTGGCATATTATTTTACCTCAAAGTAATTTTATTGTTCTTAAAAAAATTATTCACCTTGAATGAATAAAATCCATACAAGGTGAACCTTTATTTTTAGTAAGCAGATTCAATAAGAGCCTTAAGCTTCATTTGGAATTGGCGTAGATATTCCTGGCTAGGGCGATAGCCCTCTGTAGTAAAGTCCATAGAGATGCGGCCATCATTTGTGATGCCCCACTCTGCTGCTTCACCATCAGGGAATACAAGACTGCCACAAAGAGCAAAGCCAGGTCTTTGGATTCGGCTTATTTCAACAGAAACCTCACCCTCTTCTACTGGCTTTGCCCCACCCATTGGAAGCTCTGCCTCAGAAGCAACACCACTCTCGCTCTCTGCATCAATATCGTGAACCACACCACTTGCAGGAGCTTCCTCCATTGCAGGAGCTGCTGGCTGCTTTGGTGCAGGCACTTCCTTATCCTTGATGCTTGCATTGATATCCATCACAAGAAAACGTGTTTCCATGTAGCTCATGTGGATATCAAATTCTTCAGCAAGGCGTGACTGTATCTCTGATAAGCCTGCGCCTTCCTGTGCCCAAGTGCGTACTGCCTGCTCTTGCTCAGCGGTCAACATAAATTTATGCCTTTATATGACCAGCCTTTGCCATAGAGCGAGCCTCAACGCTCTGAATCTCTGCAAAGCCCTGTGAGCTTACAGGATTCAAGCCTGCGCTTGCTTCCATAGATGCATCCTCTTCAAAGTATAGAGATGCCTCAACGCCTGTCAATGACTCAAATAGAATGTTACCACGATATAGGCCAACTGTTACCTCGCCAGTTGCCTTGTCTGCAAACTTCTCAATTGCAGCAAATGCAGCCTGTGTTGACAAATCATAGTACTTACCATCGTAAATCTGAACACCAACAAAGCGAGATAGCTGCTCAAACAATGTTGTTGATGGCTTATCCATGATTGCCTGGTAAACATAGCGAAGAGCCTTACCTAGAAGCTCCATACCTGGTGCCTCATATACGCCACGGCTCTTTGTGCCGATGATGCGATTCTCAAGTGCGTGGCTCATACCAACACCATTGCGACCACCAATCTTATTTGCCTCAACTAGCAAATCAAATGGCTTCATCTCTACGCCATTGATTGCAACTGGGCGACCCTTCTCGAACTTAATCTTTACAGACTCAATTGCATCAGGAGCCTGCATTGGCCATACACCCATTGTTGGCTCAACGATTGTCATTGCTGTTTCCATGCTCTCAAGATCCTCTGCCTCATGAGATAGACCAGCAATGTTGCAGTCTGTTGAATAGCGCTTCTTACCACCTGGGAATGCTACGATATCGTACTTTGCTAGATATTCGCACATCTGTGTACGACCAGGGAACTCCTCTAGAAGTTTTGCATCACGCCATGGTGCATAAACTGTCATCTCTGGAGCAAACTGATTTGTGTAGCGCTCAAAACGCATTTGGTCATTACCACGACCTGTTGCACCGTGAACTAGTGTTGAAATACCATGCTTCTTCATCTCAAGAACAATCTTGCGAACTGTTACAGCACGGCCAATACCTGTTGAATTCCAGTAGCCACCATCGTAGGTTGCCTCTGCCATAATTGTCTTGAAGCAAGCCTCTGCCATTTCCTCGCGAACATCAACGATTACAGTATCAACACCGCATGGTGCCATCTTCTTCTGAACATCGCGAATATCCTTCTCGTCTGGCTGACCTAGGTCAGCTGTGAAGCAAAGCACATCAGCACCTGCCTCGCGCAAACGAATAGCGATTGTCTTACTGTCCAAACCACCAGATACGCAAATACCAATCTTGCGTCCCTTCATCTCATCAACTGTTAGAGCCATTGTTTAATCTCCTACGTGTGTTAAAATATATAAATTTCTTTTGTAACAAAAATATTATTCAGCATCCTCTGGCTCAAATACGATTTCAAGAGTTTCGTCAATCATATCCAAAGCCTCTTCTAATTCCTTCTCCTTTAGAGATAGAGGAGGTAAGAAGCGAACAACATTTGGACCAGCAACGCATGCTAGCAAACCACCAAAGCATAGCTCATCAACAATCTTCTTTGCATAGCCTTCCTCAACAGCCATACCAATTAGAAGACCGCTGCCACGAATTTCAAGCACCTGGTCATACTTATCAGCAAACTGCTGAAGTCCTGTCATGAATAGCTCGCTCATCTTGTTTGCATTATCAAGAAGCTTATCATCTTCGATTGCTTCAATAACTGCAAGAGCTGCTGCGCTAGCCAATGCACCACCACCGAAAGTAGAAGCATGTGAACCAGGAACAAATACATCAGCAAACTTCTTTGATGCAATCATTGCACCCATTGGTATACCGCCTGCCAATGCCTTTGCCAAAGAGAAAGCGTCTGGTGCTACAGAATAATTCTGCCAGCCAAACCACTTACCTGTTCTACCCATACCGCACTGAACTTCATCGCAAAGCATTAGAAGATTATGCTCATCGCAAAGTGCACGAACGCCTTCCATAAACTCAGGAGTTGCAGGAAGCACACCACCCTCGCCCTGAACTGGCTCTAGTAGTACAGCAATTGTCTTATCTGTGATTAGCTCCTTAACTGAAGCAAGATTATTAAACTCAGCAAAAGAGAAGCCAAGTAGAAGTGGGTCATACCCCTTCTGAACCTTGCTCTGACCTGTTGCAGAAAGTGTTCCCATTGTACGACCATGGAAAGAATTCTTCATGCAAATGATTTCATAGCGACCGCTCTCGCTGCCATATAGGCGAGCTAGCTTAATCATTGCTTCATTTGCTTCTGCACCTGAATTACAGAAAAATGCCTTGCCTTCTAGACCGCTAAGCTGAACAAGCTTCTTTGCCAATGTTACCTGATTTGCATTGTAGAAAAGATTTGAGCAATGAACTAGCTCATCAAGCTGCTTCTTTACCTTCTCAATGTACTTTGGATGTGAATGACCAATATTCTGTACAGCAATACCTGAGGTGAAATCTAGATACTGATTACCATTGCTACCCTTTACACGGCAGCCCTTACCACTTACTAGCACAGGAGTCTCTTCTCCACGTGCATAGGTATTCATGATATACTTGCTGCAATCTTCAACTATATTTTCGCTTTTTTTACTCATTGTCTAACTATCTCCGTTCCTACACCGTTATTTGTAAATATTTCAAGCAGAAGCGAGTGCTGCATTCTGCCATCAACAAGATGAACCTTTCGAACGCCTGCGGCCAAAGCCTCAAGGCAGCTCTGCATTTTTGGTAGCATACCGCCACCTGCAATTCCTTCATTTATTAGCTCCTGACCTTGCTCTGCTGTAATCGTGTTGATTAGAGAGCTTGGGTCTGCTGGATCACGTAATAAGCCTGGCACATCTGAAACAAATGCGAGCTTACGTGGCTTTAGAGCCTTTGCAAGAGCAGATGCTGCCACATCAGCATTGATGTTATAAGCATGACCATCTGCGCCCTTACCAACTGGGCAAATTACAGGAACAATATCATTGTGAAGCAGCTCACGAACTGGTCCTGTATCTACTGACATTGGAATGCCAACATAGCCCCAATCAATTGTTGCGCCTGTCTCTGCATCCTTACCTGTCTTGCGAGTTGTAAAATAAATATTATCTCCGTACATTGGCTCAGCATTTACACCAGCCTCACGAAGAATGTTCACTACGCTGGCATTAACCTCGTTCTTGATTACATCCTCCATCACCTTCATGGAAGCTTCATCAGTTACACGGAAGCCCTGAACAAACTTTGTCTCAATACCTGCCTTTGCCAGCCCACGAGAAATGGCTTTACCACCACCATGCACCACAACTGGGCGCATACCAACAATGCGCATAAATGCAATGTCAGTTAAAATTGAGCGAAGATTCTCCTCGCTCTCCATTACACTGCCACCGAGCTTCACCACAATAATCTCGTTCTTAAAACGAGCAATGTATGGCAGTGCTTCGATTAGTGTATCTGCTTTTTTAATATATTCTTCCATCATAAAAAATTTTCCTAAAAAGAAATTTAAAAAGCGTTGAACTTATGTTGTATACTCGCCATTGATTTTTACATAGCCATAGGAGAGGTCGCTTGTATAAACAGTATCCTCACCCTCACCAAGGTTTAGCTTAACAGTCACGCTAAAAGCACGCTGAGCCATTACCTTTGCCAAGCGCTCATTATCCTCTTCGCTTGCAAGCTTACCCTTGTTGAATACACAAACATCATCAAAATAAATTTCTGTCTTTAGCTCCTCAACCTCGCAGCCTGAGTTTCCAACAGCAGAAATTACGCGGCCCCAATTTGGATCACCGCCGAAGCAAGCTGTCTTAAACAAAGGAGAATTTGCAATCTCACGGCAAGCTAGTAGCGCATCTTCATTTGAAACTGCCTTCTCTACTGTGATTGCAACAAACTTTGTTGCTCCCTCTCCATCCATAACAATTTGCTTTGCCAGGCTTGTTGCTACCTCTGTAAGAGCTGCAACGAACTTACCCCACTCTGGATGAGTTTCATCTAGCTCTGCTGTTTCAGCGGCACCATTAGCAAATACAGCAAATGTGTCATTTGTACTTTGATCACCATCTACTGTGATACGGTTAAAGGATTTCTCAACTGCTGCACGAGTTGCAGCCTGAAGTGAAGACTGCTTTACATTTGCATCTGTTGTGATAAAGCAAAGTGTTGTAGCAAGATTTGGGCAAATCATACCAGAGCCCTTACAAATACCACCAACAACAACATCCTTGCCATCAATTGTAATAGCAACAGCTGATTTCTTTGGAACAAGGTCAGTCGTCAAAATTGCATCTGCAGCAGCATTACCACCATCATAGCTTAGTGCTTCTGCTGCCATCTTAATTCCATTGCGTACACGGTCCATTGGAAGTCTGCGACCAATTGTACCTGTTGAGCAAACAAGCATTTCCTCTACAGGAACATTTATTGCTTCAGCAGCCAGCTTACCCATCTCTACGGCATCTGCATAACCACCTTCGCCAGTACAAGCATTAGCACAGCCAACATTAACTACAACTGCACGGCACTTACCCTTAGCAGCAAGAGGTCTGTCATATTGCACAGGTGCAGCAGGCACACGATTCTGTGTGAACATTACAGCACATACTGCAGGACGATCAGATGCAATAATTGACATATCAAGGCGATTTACCTTGATGCCAGCAGCAACACCACTGGCTAAAAAACCTTTAGCAGATGTAACTGTTCCATTTTCTATGATTTTCATCATATTTTTTACCTCAAAAAAAATCGATTTTTTCTAAACTATATAATATAGCACTTAAAACTTGGATATTATGCCATATTTACTTCGTAAAGTAAATTACGAAATTAGGTTAGCTACTTTTTAACCATAAATTTCAACCAAAACCTAAAAATCGACTGTTTATGATTATTTCCCACAGAGGCGTAGAGCCGCAGAGGGGGTTAAAGGGGAAATATGTCTATTGGTTTCATAATTTTTTATTATGCAGCTTAAGTATCTGTGAAGACACCATTTGCAAAACATTCAAATCCAATAAAAAAACAAATACGGCTGTTAGACAAGAAATCCAACTGCCGTATTTTGTATTTTTATGCAAAGCTACTTATTTGATGATAATAACTGTTGCAGCTGTAGCAGGAATGAAGTACTTCAAACCTGTTGGACGCTGACCAACCTCTTCTGGTTCGTCTAAATCAGATGGCCATCCATAGGTGTATGAAAGCACTGCTCCACGTGTATCTTCAACAACAACATTGTTTGTATCAATACCAGACTCCCACAAGATTAAGTGACCATCAGCAGCTCTCTCACCACCACGTAGCTGAATAGACTTTGGATCAATCTTAACAATAAGCTTTGCTGTACTGTCAGCATTCTTGTATGTACCCAAAGGCAATACTTTGCTTGATGTTGCATATAGAGGAGCTGCATTTGTATAGCCACCATTTGGAACATCAAAGATTACTGTCAAATCATTATTTCCAGCTACACTTTCTGTATCAAGAAGAATTGCCTCTTTAACAGCGATTGTAGGTGCTGCACCAGCAATGCGTACATTTACATTTTCTAAGTGCTCTGCAGTTTCAACAGAAAGCTTTGTTACTGTAAATGTTGCATCATCAACAACTAATGCATCACCACCAGTTGAACCAAGCGCCATCTCTTTGTATGTTACAGAAGATCCGCTTTCAACAGCAAATGTAACATTAGTACCTCTGATATTTACTCCTGAACCACCTTGAGAGAATACTGCTCCATTTGTAAATTTGAATACAGAATTTGTACTTACATAGGAACCAATTCCCCGGTCAATAGTATCCTTTTCACCCAATGTCATTGCGGAAAATTCAACATACTCATCATTCATTGTTCCTGCAAACATATCAAAACGGATTTTTGAAGTAGCAGCATCTTTTCCTACAAAACGAACTTTTAGACCATCTTTGGAACCAAGATTTAAATCCTCCAAATAATAGTAGATATCAGAAATATAAACTGTAGCAACAGTTCCTGCCTCAAAATATATACCATTATTTGTATCAAGAGGATAACCTGCGATAACTCCATCTGCAGGAATATTGCTAGGTTTCCAGCTGTTTGGATCATCCCAATAACCCTCAGCTACCTCTTTATTCCAAGTATAAGAAGCTAAGTCACGTGTTGTAACAGAAATAATTCCTGTTTGTGATGTCCAACTACTTCCTGAAGCTATTGAGTTTTCTGAAGCAACATATAGCTTCCAATCTTGAGGAAGTCCGTCAATAACAACCTTAATATATGACTGGGTAGCATCAGCTGCAAAGAAAAAGTCATGCTCAACCATGCTATTAGAATCTTTTCCAACAAAGACCTTATAGGTTGTCTCACCAGCACCAATTTCAAAGTCCTTCATTGAAATAGTAACTGTATGACTATTTACTGTTGTTGTTGGAGCTACAGGCAATACTGTACCTGCTTTTGTTGTAAATGAAACAACTTCTGTTAAATCATTTCCGCCCTCGCTTGTTGTAGCAACATACTGATAATAGTAAGTTGTACCTGGTTCAAGAGAAGTTACATAAGAATAGTTACCAACATTAGAAACAGGAATATCATATTCCTTTGCCCCACTCATATCCTGAGATGTTGACAAAAGCAGCTTTAGAGAGAACTCTCCAACACCGACACTACCAACATTTACATTAAATGTACCTGTATCACCATTATGTGCAACACCTTCATCTCCGATTGAAACACTTGTCAAATCAATCTGTGCAGTGTAGCTCCATGAGGTTGAACCATCTGGATGAACGAACATAAAGCGTGTGTATAATGCTTTAGGAACAGAAGTTACAAAGCTTGCTTCAGCTGCTGAAATATCACCTACAAGTGCTACATTATCCCATGCATCTTGATCCTCTGCCTCATAAGTATCGCCATATAGTACATATAGCTGGCCCTCATCACCAGAGCTAATATTTAAATCAAAATCAATATTTGATCCATTTGGGGAATATGAGTTAACAATTATATCACGTCCAGGAATACCTGTTTTTAATTTTGCGCCATATTCAACACTCAAGAACTTCCAAGCAATAGTACCAGGGGCCTCTGACACTACTGTTGCACCATCCTTGTTCCAACCAAAAGAATAAGCCCAACCACCATGTGTTCCTGCGGAGCCTCTTCCATTTTGCATCCATAGCTGAATACGATGCCAACCGGTCTCTATACACTCATAAGTTCCAACTGATGGCGTAGCATAGCCACAATCAAGAATTATCTCACCATCAATCTTTAATCTTGTGTTATCCTGGAAATTGGCAAAGAAATTATATGAGCTTCCAGCCTCTAGCCACATATATCCAAGGTATGAATATCCACGTCCAGAGTCCATTTTCCACTCATTCCCATCCTTATCTACATAAAGACTGGTGTAAAGTCCTGAAGCATTATTTCCTGAAGAAAGACCTGCTGCAATTGCTCCAGGCATAGGAACAAGTGTTTCATCTGTTTCATCAAAAGCAACAAAGCTTGAGGAGGTTGAATAATGCTTTTGTAATAAACCATCAGTCACAGATCTGCCAAAGGTATCAATGCGAACAACTTCCTCCTGGTTTGGAAGCGTAAATGTGATAACACTTGAGTATGATTTATCACCTGCATCATTTTCTACAACTAATCTTACAAAATAAGTTTCTGCTGGACGCAAGTCATTAATTTCAAATACCTCTCCTCCAAAAAAGGCATCATCCAAAACGATTTCTTCTCTTGCAAAAGAGCCATCCTCAGCAAAATCACTTGCAACATTTGAAATCTGCAAAGAAAGGACTACTTTACCACTTTGAGAATTAGCACCTGCGAATTCTACTGATACCGGTATCAGAGCAGAAAAAATACGTGTTTGAATTACACCAGCAGCAACTGTTGGGTTAATAACAGTAGCCTTATTTTCCATGCGTAGGATTACTACACCAGAGCCACCTGATGCACCAGCGCCCCAGTTCTTTGAACCGCCACCGCCACCACCATGATTTGGGCGACCTTGAGCATACTGAAGATTATTTTTCATTGAGTTATCGTCTGAACCAGCATTGTAACCACAACCCCAAATGAAACCATCTGCATCAGGTGTTGTATCACCACCAAGGCCACCTAATCCATTATAACCACCAGCACCACCGCCAGGTCCATAATAATCAACTACGCCAGTAATATCACTTGCTCGGCCTGGGCCACCAGCTGACATACGAACTGTTGAACTGCCCTTATCATTATGTACTTGAACAGGAGAACCACCAGCACCGCCACCACCTTGAGGAGATGTTGTTGCATCAACAGAAGGATAACCTTGACCTTCTACGCCCTTACCAGCGCTACCCCAGTTTGCCGGGCCGCCACCGCAGCCGCCATCACGACCTGCACCAGAGCCATATGCTCCACCGCCGCCACCACCAAATGCTTGGAAAACGACCTTATTACCTGAAGCATCAAAAATAATAGAATCTTCACCATTGTAGCCCTTCTGACCAGTGGCAATACCTTGAGCACCACCTTTACCTACAGTAATGAGGTATGTGCCGGCCTTTAGTGTAATTGTTTCGTCAATTACACCACCGCCGCCGCCACCGCCGCCGCAGTCAAAACCACCGCCACCGCCACCACCGACGACGCGAACGCGTGCTTCTACATCTGAATAAAGCGACAATGTTCCTGACTCATTAAAGGTGTGAATCACCTCTGTATTGTCATTCAAGTATGTATCAATACCACCACTGCCCACCAGCGATGCCATTGCTGCTGAAATACCAGTAAACATCATTGCATTTACTGAAGCAAATAATTTTGAAATTTTCATAACTTTCCCTTAGGTAAAACCTTTGACACAAATTACTAATATATTACCACTAAACCCTTAATTCAGTAAAGGCTTATTTGCAAAAAACTAAAATTTTAATTCAAGTAAAACTAAAAAATTATCTATTGTTCAATAGACAATTTGAGAGTATTCTATTACTTCATATTGAACTCTTTAATTTTTTTTGCTAAAATTTAGCAAAAGCAACAAAACAACCCATATGAGGTCAATATGTCAGATAAAAATGATAACAACGCTATCAGCGATTCATATCTGCTTCTACTACGTACTGCTCATGAACTTTTTGCTAAACATGGCTTTCACAATACAACCATCAGAATGATTTCCAAAGAGGCAAATGTTAATGTAGCAGCTGTAAATTATTATTTTCGTTCAAAAGAAAACCTATACTTCGAGGTATTTCAGGAAGCATTCAAATCTCTATATACTTCATTTGAGGGAACCATTCAAGATATTGTAGATGAAAAAACATGGAAAGAAGCTGTTGATAAATGGCTTGGCTTTGTGCTTACCCTCTTTCTTTCTGATGAACCACGCTACTCTCTCGTCAGACAAATTGTAGCCCACGAGCGTACAACTCCTTCACAATTATGCAAAACCCTATATGATGAATTTTTCATCCCTGTAGTAAATACACTTCATGATTTACTGCTGCTTGCTAATAAGGATATGCCAAAAACAGAATTTCGTGCCTACTACCTCTCTATCCTTGGTCAATGTACAAGCTACATAAATCGTACACCACCATGGGATGAATTTCTTATTGAAAAATCCATCCCTCGCGAAGAATGGATAGAAATTATTAAAGAACAAATAAAACAAAATATTTTCTCAAGATCCTCATACAAAGGTTAATATATGGCAAAACTGAAAGAGGTTGCTGAAAAAGCAGGTGTCAGCATTTCTACTGCAAGTATCATTCTAAACGGAAAAGCAGAACGCCACAGAATTTCTCCGGAAACTACAAGAAAAGTCCTACAAGCAGCAGGAAAACTAGAATATATAACTGATATCCATTCTCGAACAGCAAAGCATGGTGTGTCTGATGTTATTGCTTTTGCTTTTCCAATTTTTGAATCACATACTCAATCCACTGAATTTTGGATGAACATTCTTATTGGAGCAAATAGCGAAGCAACTAAACGCAACAAAGACATAATTGTTATTCCAATTGACAATAATCCAGGAGAGGCTATTGAGCGAATTATTCGCCACTACCGAGAGGGACGCATTGATTCAGCTATCATTCCTGGCCGATTTGTTCCAGAATTTAAAGCACCTCCATCTTTCCCTGTAGTATTTCTGGGAAAACCTATTGCACACCACATTGCACCACATATTAAGCTCTCCTTTCGTCATGCATACTATGAAGCAATAAAGCATATTATTGCAAAAGGGAAAAGAAAAATAATGTGGCTTGAGCAATCTAATACTTTATTTTCAATGGAGCGTTATAACATTCTAAGTCAATTTGCCCAGGCACAAGGACTCAATTTAACCAAGCTTGAACTCGATTTGAAAAATACAGATGCAATTTTAATCGACAATGGAATGAATATGCTCTGCGAGGCCTGTGAAAATAATTTAAAACAGATAGCTAAACACGATGTTATTTTCTGTTATAACGATATTCTTGCAAGTGGTCTTTGCCGAGTTGCAAGAAAGAACGGATACAAAATTCCTGAAGATTTCTCTATTATCGGATTTGATAACTTAGGTTCTCGTTTTACATCTCCTCGAATTGCAACAATTGATCACAAAAATATTGACATTGGTGCAAAAGCCGTTAGCCTTATCATGAGAATGACTGCCACAACCCCAACTAACATGGATGAATGGCGCACCACTACAGAATATATTGAAGCAGATTTTATTTTAGGCGAAAGTCTATAGTATTATTTAATTAACAACAACCATATTCCAAAAAATAAATTTAATTAACTAAAAGGAAAATTTATGACAAATCGCAAATCCTGGCCAATCGCCCTATCGGTTAATATCAATGTTCTTCTGGACGATGAA
>JAGCJJ010000079.1 GCA_017648065.1 Kiritimatiellia bacterium
CTGGCAGGATTTCGCATCCTACGCATTTAACAAATCTCACGCTGTTTGCTATGCATATCTTGCATACATTACTGGTTACCTAAAGGCAAATTACTCTGCAGAGTATATGTGTGCTCAAACATCCTCTGAAATTGGTAACTTTGATAAAATGCCAGGATTCGTGGCAGAGTCTATTGCTATGGGCTTTAAGATGCTTCCTCCTGATGTGAATAAATCTATTGAGAAATTTGTTCCTGAAGAGACAAATGGCAAGGTTGCTATTCGCTACGGATTAGGCGGAATTAAAGGTGTTGGCATGCTGGCAGCTAATGCAATTGTTGAAGAGCGTGAAAAAAATGGTCCATACAAGAGCTTTAACGATTTTATTAGTCGCACAATTTGCAGTGGCTCTCTCAATTCCAGAGCCCTTGAAGCTCTTATACGTACAGGCGGTGTAGATGGTCTTGGCATTCATAGAGCTGCTGCGCTTGCTGATTTACCAAATGCAATTTCCAGAGCAAACGCAAACAAACGTGATATAGAATCTGGACAAGGCTGTTTATTTGGTTCTTGGGATGATGCTCCAACAACAGAAACCAATATTCCGGAAATCCCAGAGATGCGCCCTCTTGAAATTATGCTTGCTGAGCGTGAGCTTTTAGGTGTATTTCTTTCTGGCCACCCTCTTACAATAAACAAAAAACTTACATCTTCATACAAAACTATTGATGATTTGAATACTTCATTAGAAAAACTTGCTGATGGAGCATCTACATCATTAAATCTATGTTTATTTGTTCTTTCTGTAGATAAAAAGCCTTCAAAAAATAAAAATTCAATCACGATATACATTACTGCTGAAGACAAAAATGGACAAAGAATGGAATTCCCATACTTTGTATCTGAACAAGATATTCTACATGCAGAGGACATTTTACCAAATACAGCTTATGTATTTAATTTAAGATTAAATAACTGGCAAGGGAAACGCTCAAAACGCGTAAATACATTTATTCGTGTTGATCAAATTCCTACAAAGCTTGCTAGCAAATTGTTTATTCGTATTGAAGAATCTGACAAAGATGCATTTAATAAAATAGATAAAATCAAAGACTTACTTTTATCTCATCCTGGCTACTCAGAGGTAAACCTTGTAGTTCGTCTTGATAATAATGAAAGAATTTATATATCAACCCCAGAAAAGTATAATGCTTATATCCATGACGAGCTTCTAAACGCATTAAACGAACTAGTTGGCGAAGATAATGTAGATTTTGATCTTAAACCACTTGTTGCAAACCAAAAACAAGGTTCATTTGGAACAAGGTGATAACTATAATCATAGATTTTTATTATTATGCAATTAATACGCAAAAAATTGGCTAAAACAATCCATCCTCACCAACTATTTGTTGGTATTTTTGCACTGACAATTATGTTTGGTGGATTGCTTCTCTCTATGCCTTTTGCCTATAAAGATGGCTCTTGGCATTGGGGCATAGATTCATTTTTCATGGCAACGAACTGCGTCTGTGTTACTGGACTGGATTCAATTGGCATATCAGCTAAACTGTCTAATTGGGGGTTGGTTATTGTAACAATTCTTTCCGAGTTAGGCGGGCTAGGAATTATGACCATTGGTGCAACCATATTCTATATTATGGGACTAAGACTTTCTGCATCAAGTGAAATTATAACTTCACACGATTTAGGAAATAGGAATACGCTTGGACTTACAGGACTTATACGTAGTGCAGTTATATTTGCTGTTTCTTGGGAGTTAGTTGTAGCTATTATTCTTGCCCTACTATTATATTTTAATGGACACGAAAATAATTTTGATATTGCATTTGTAAAAGGAATATTTTTCTCGATTATGGGATTTTGCAATGCTGGAATGAGTCTTCATCTTGATAGTCTTGCCAAATATCAAAATGACTATGCAATTCAAATTGCATTTATGGTTATAGCAACTGTTGGTGGTCTTGGCTTTATTGTTCTAAAAAATATATCTTCTTTAGATATACGTAAAAAAAATCCACTATTGCGTGGCCGCCTTTCTCTACATTCGCGAGTCGTTTTATATATGACCGCAATTGTTATTGTATCAACATTTATTATAACTTATCTATTAGAGTACAATGGAGCATTTGCTAATCTTTCTCAAACAGGGAAAATTATAGCCAGTGGATTTCATGCGACCGTTTCACGTAATGCAGGTTTTTGCACAATACCAACAGCCCAATTCTCTGATGCAAGTTTAGTTTGGTCAATGCTAATTATGTTTATTGGCGGAGCTCCTGGCTCAACAGCAGGTGGAATAAAAGTAACAACTCTGGCTGTTATCATTGCAACCCTTCGCTCTGCATCTATTGACAGAAAAGAAACAGTTATATCAAATCGAACTATTTCTCATAATATAGTTCGCGATGCCCTGGTAATTCTCAATGTCTATCTTCTGACAATATTTTTAGGAATTCTATTTGTATCAATTTGCGAAAATGCTTCAGCAAATATCACATTAAAAGACATTGCGTTTGAAGTAGTATCAGCAACAACCACAACAGGACTTTCAACAGGAATAACAACACAATTAACTACTTGGAGTAAATTCTGGCTTGTATTGTGTATGTTTTGTGGCAGACTTGGACCACTTACAATTGTAATGACACTTGCAAGACGTTCCTCTAATTTCTATACAAAATTCCCTGAAGAAAATCTGACTGTAGGATAATCCAAATTCTAGGAGGTTTAATATGTCAAAAAGAAACAAAAAAACAGTAGGTATCATAGGTGCAGGCAGATTTGGTAAAACCCTTGCAGAAACACTTTATGCACAAAATATTGACGTAATTGTTATAGATAAAGACGAAAATGCTATAAAGACTTTAGCGCAATACAATATTCATGCAGTTCAAGGCGATGGCACTAATCATGAGGCTTTGAAGGAAGCTGGCTTTGAAAGCTGTGATATTGCTGTAGTTTCAATCAGCGAATCTCTAGAAAACAGTATTCTTGCGACACTTAATTGCAAGCAATTAGGCATTTACAAAGTAATATCAAAAGCTGAAAGCGAACTTCAAGAGACCGTTTTGTATCGAATTGGTGCAGATGAAGTTGTTTTCCCAGATAAGGAAAGAGCTTATCGTTTGGGTCGCGATTTAAGTGGTATCAGAGGAGCAATTGAATCACTTCGTATCGCTAAGGATTATAGTGTAAATGAAATCAAGGTGCCACGCAATTTAATTGGTAAAACAATTATTGAAGCAAACATCCGACAAAAATATAATGTTAACGTTATCGCTATTAAGCGTATGTTAAATAACACAAATCATGACAACGAGCTTATTATTGCAACAGGTGCTGAGGTACTAAGTGAAGATGACTCATTGATTATTTTTGGATCTGACAAGCAAATCGCTCAATTAAGTGACGAAGAATAATACTAAAATAATCTCATAACTGAGGTGTATTACTTCAAAACAAAAAAGAGAAGCAATTCCTTGCTTCTCTTTTTTGTATTTGTCAGGCATTAGATATTACAAGCGACAAGTTCTGATATCCATTACCACGATACCCTTTGCACCAAGCTCTGCTAGCTGATCAACAATTGTGTTAAGTCCCTTCTTTTTAATCATAGACTTAACAGCAACCCATGCTGGGTCTTGTAGTGGTGCAACTGTTGGTGCCTCAATACCAGGTGTTAGAACTGTTGCAGATTCAAGCTTATCCTTCTGAATATCGTACTCGATCATTACATACTCACGAGCAAGTACAATACCATTAATACGCTTTAAGAAACGAACCACCTGCTCTGATTCTGCTGTGGCAGCGTCACGTGCAACAACAATTGCCTCAGATGTCATTACAGCATCACCTGTAACCTTAAGACCTGCATCCTTTAATGTTCTGCCAGACTCTACCACATCAGCTACTGCATCAGCAACGCCAAGGCGAATAGACACCTCTACTGCTCCATCAACACGAACAACCTGTGCATTGATTCCGCGAGCTTCTAAATCACGCTTAACGATATTTGCATATGAGCAAGCAATGCGCTTACCCTCTAGCTTATCTGGTGTAAGATCACTGTCATTTGGCACTGCATAACGGAAAGTTGAGCCACCAAAGCCTAATCCCATAACCTCTAATGCTGGATGCTCTGCATCAAGATTTAAATCGCGACCAGTAATACCAACATCAATTACACCACGTGATACATATACTGCAATATCACGAGGACGTAAAAAGAAAAATTCTACGTCATTCTGCACATCAGTAATGCAAAGCTCTTTGCCATAACGAGAGCACTTATATCCAGCTTCTTTTGCGATTGCAACAGCTTGCTCTGATAAAGCACCTTTATTAGGTAATGCAATTTTAATCATTTCAATCAGTATCCTAAATATTTTTTCAATTAGAGATATTTATAAACATCTTCAAGAGAAAGACCACACTTTAGCATCATAACCTGAGCATGATAAAGAAGCTGAGAAATCTCCTCTGCTGTCTTTTCTTTTCCCTCATACTCGGCAGCAATCCAAACCTCACCTGCCTCCTCGTTTATCTTCTTACCAATGGCATGAACACCCTTGTTAAATTCAACTACAGTTCCTGAATTTGGATCATTACGCTCAATCTTTTCCTTGAGCTCAGCAAATAACTCTTCAAATGTTTTCATCTTATCTAAATTCTGATTGCTAAATCTAAAAAATTAAATAGAACGAAAGGCAGTTACCTCTCGTTCTATTATTAAACGCTATTGCTTAGAATAGACCTTGAGAAGCTTCCTTAATTAGCGCCTTACCAATAACATCGCGCTGAATCTGGTTTGTACCCTCGTAGATCTGAGTAATCTTAGCATCACGCATCATCTTCTCAACAGGATACTCCTTCATATAGCCATAACCGCCAAGTACCTGAACAGCATCTGTTGTTACAGACATTGCCACATCAGAAGCATAGCACTTAGCCATAGCAGAAAGCTTACTTACATCCTTAGCACCATTATCGATGTACTGAGCACAGCGATAAACAAGAGCACGTGCAGACTCAACCTTCATTGCCATATCTGCCATCATGAATAGCAAGCCCTGGTTAGCACAAATTGGCTTACCAAACTGCTTACGCTCACGTGAGTACTTAATTGCCTCATCAAGAGCACCCTGAGCAATACCTAGAGCTTGAGCAGCAACACTTGGACGAGAAGCATCAAGAGTCTTCATTGCTACGATGAAGCCACGACCCTCACCCATAATTAGGTTCTCTTTTGGAATGCGGCAATCCTGGAAGATTAGCTCGCGTGTGCAAGATGCACGGATACCCATCTTGTTTTCCTTCTTACCAAAAGTAAAGCCTTCTGTACCCTTCTCTACGATGAAGAAGCTTGCACCACGAGGACCCTTTGTTGGATCTGTCAATGCACATACTGTATAAATCTCAGCTTCACCACCATTTGTAATCCACTGCTTTGTACCGTTTAGTACATAGTAGTCGCCATCCTTAGTTGCTGTACAACGAACACCAGCAGCATCAGAACCAGCATTTGCCTCTGTTAGAGCAAAAGCAGCAAGAGTACCATTAGCGATGCGAGGTAGGTAGCGAGCCTTCTGCTCTTCATTTGCGCAAAGCAAAATAGGTAGTGTACCTAAACCTGTACCAAATAGAGATAGAGCAATACCAGCATCATATTTGCAAAGCTCTTCAACAGCAACAACAAGGTCCATTGTTGTACCACCCATACCATCATATTCCTCTGGAATAAAGATACGGAAAAGGTCTGCCTCAGCAAACTTCTTTACGATTTCGTGTGGGAACTCACCTGTTTCATCATAATGTTCACGTACTGGTTTAATATACTTCTCACCAATCTCATGGCAAGTAGCCTTAATTTCAAGCTGTAATTCTGTTAGACCGAATTCGAATGTATTGTCCATTTTATCCTCGTTGTTGTTATATGCTCAACATATAATTTTAGCGACAGATTTTTTGTGCTAAATCACTTATTTTATTGTATTTCTTCTAATGGTGCATCCGAAAGGACTTGAACCTTCACCCCGTTGCCGAGACAAGCACCTGAAGCTTGCGTGTCTGCCATTTCACCACGGATGCAACAAAACGCCAATATAATCTCATAAACACCTTATTTTGTCCATAAAATAGGTTGAATTATAGGCATTTTAAGAATACAAAAATTAAAAATTAAATGTTAGCAAAATTAGTGTTTATGATAAATAAACCAACACCAAATTATTCTAGTGGTTCCTGGGGACCAAGGAATTTTGGATTGCGACGAATAATCACATCTCCAACAGCAGAAATCTTTGCAAATTGCTCTCTGATTCGTGTAAGCACCGAATATCGTAAATTTACATCTTCTGCTACATAACCATATGCATCACACCCAAAGCCTCGTGCTGTAAATATTGCACGACGAAGATGGTCCTCTTGAGTAACTATTATGAAAGAATCTACACAAAATACCTTTTTGGCTCGCACAACAGAGTCTAATGTACGAAACCCTGCATAATCACAAACAATGCGTTCCTCAGGAATACCTGCCTCAATCAGAGACTCTTTCATATCTGTAGGCTCATCATACTCATGGATATGATTATCACCACTGACAATTAAGTAATCAACCTTACCCGACTTATAAAGCTCTGCAGCAGCTGCAATGCGTCGAGAAAAATACAAATTTCCTAATCCGTTTGAAAGTATTTTTCTGCAACCTAATACTACACCTGCTTTACAATGAGGAGCTTGCTCAATTCTGGCACTATCAAAGATTCTCCCTTCAGAGAAGGAATAAATCAAAGCAACTGAAGCCAACCAAACACAAACGCCCAAAAGCATAGCTACAAAGGCTAATCTGACAAGTGTTTTTAATTTGATATTGCGTAGTTTCATTTGACTACAGTTTTTTAGATAAAAACTATTTATCTGGCTGCCGAATAAAGTAATGCAATTATATAATCTAGAGCATCGGCTGTTATACCAGCAAACATTTGTACTTTTTTGTTGCCATTTACCACCTCAATAACAGACAAACGAGTACCTCTAGAATAATTATATGAATCAATATTTTCAAATACAAAACAACGTTTAGAATTACGATGGTGGCAGACTCTAATATTTGATAAACCTTTTTGAATTTGAGTACTACGATTTAATTCAAAATGCTTTGTTCGTCCAATACCAAAGACCTTAAAAGCATAGCTTCCTTTGCCACTAGAGAGTTTTAAAACACGCTTACCAAAAAGTAAAGACAAAATTAGGCAAATTAAAAAAATTGTACCAAATAAAAATGGCAAACCGAAAAGAGCATTCTTAGCATCAAGTGTACCTGTTTTTATAAATGGTTCTACATACAAGCCCCATATTGAAAATCCACCCCAAATGGCTGTAAATGGAATTAAAAATAAAACAGTAGGATTAAATCGCCAATATTTTAAAGTCAAATCAGAGGTTAGCGAATATTGATTATCCTTAACAAGTGTTATACCTTTAGGTGGAGTGCTATTGAGTACACAAGCAATTTCAGTAGAACTAGGAACACTTATTAGGTCACTCATCCCAATGATTTCGCCACATTTTGGACAAAGCGCAATGCCCTCTTTTATATTCATATTGCTTTGGGAAATTGTTCCTCCGCAACTTGGGCAAGAATAATTTTTCATAGGTACTCCCCAATCTTTATCGCTAAGGAATTAGCAACCAGTATAGCGGCGGATGCAGCTGCCAATACGCTCCAATATTTCGCCACGAGCAACATCATCTGGGCGAAGCGTTGTCAAACGGAAGCCATTGATGTCTGTGTGGAAGCCTGTTAGAGGAGTTACACAAACACCATCAGAGCCCATCATGTAGTAAACAAAGCGCTTATCAAGAGGCTGTCCAACAACACCCTTCTCAACCATTGCTTTTACTGTTGGGTTAGAAATTGGAAGAACCTGCTTATCACTCAAAACACCATCCTCAAATGTCACGCAGAAATAGAATGCACCCTGAGTTCTATGTACGATAACTCCCGGAACATTATTCTTAAAGTAATCATATACCTGATTAGAGCGTTTTTCAAAAATCTTTGCGCGCTCATTCATAAGAGGAATATAACGAGAATCACCATAAATGCGTGGGATAGCTAATTGTGGCAATGTTGTGGAGCAAACCTCCATCATCTTGCTCTTAATTAGCGCATCGCAATATTCACGAAATTCTGGAGAAGCATCTGCATTTAGCATTTCAATCCAGCCACAGCGAGAGCCTGGCCAAGGAATATCCTTTGAAATACCACGAAGTGCCAATGCAGGAACATCACCTAAAAGCTGAGAAATATGTAGTGGCTCAGCTCCATTGTAGCAAATATGAGCATAAACCTCATCGCAAATAATAAACAGACCATATTTGCGAGCAATAGCAATAATTGCCTCAAGAGTCTCTCTTGGATATACAGCACCTGTTGGATTATCTGGATTTACAATACCAATTGCAACTACCTGAGGGTTATACTTAACCTTGTTTTCAATATCCTCTAAATCAGGAAGCCAATTATTCTTTGGATCCAAGCGGAACTGTAGGAAGCTGTAATCTCCGCGCTTACCCTCGTTAGAGCTATGTGTTGGATATGTTGGTGCTGGCATA
>JAGCJJ010000080.1 GCA_017648065.1 Kiritimatiellia bacterium
ATGAGTCATATAATATTCTTATTGATATAATTGATTCAGGTTTGCCTACTGGTGAATTAACAGAAAAGAAATCTTCTGATTTAGATTTTATCTTAGATTTCTTCTCAAATTAGTACTAT
Source organism: Kiritimatiellia bacterium (assembly GCA_017648065.1). GTDB lineage: Bacteria > Verrucomicrobiota > Kiritimatiellia > RFP12 > UBA3636 > RGIG990. The sequence continues at coordinate 120 of JAGCJJ010000080.1, forward strand.
TTTTCTTGTAGGAATTGTAACCTTAATAAACCTCAATTCGGTGTCTTACTGAATTGAGGTTTTTTTATGCGAATATGTATTGTGTTAGGCATTGCATTTCTATGTCTAAAATTGGTGGTGAACAACCTAATTTAGGTTTAAATTCCTTGACCGTAACCTATTTAGTTTGGTAATATGTCAAGTACAATAAATAAATGGTTTAGCATCAAACGTTAAGTCAAAAAAAGTCAATATTCAAAAGAGAATTATTATGTTTAAATTATATAAATTTGCTCTTGTAACTTTGGTTACTACTATATTTGCTTGCATTTCTAATGCACAAACAACTTTAATTAAAGATTACTTCCTATATGGCCTGGATTTTAATGTGCCTGGATATCAAGGAACAACAGAATTATCTGATTTCCCAGTCCTTGTGAAGCTTTCAGAGGAAACAGTTCCAAATTTCTCTTATGAATTATGCAAAGCAGATGCTTCAGATATTCGCTTTGCTGATGCAAATGGAAATATAATTCCACACGAAATTGAGGTATGGAATCCAGAAGGGGAATCATATATTTGGGTTAAGCTCCCTACTTTGAGCGGTACAAATACATCCTTCAAAATGTATTTGGGCTTGGCTCTTCCTATTGAGCTTCCTGAAAATGATCCAACAGATGTTTGGAGCGCTTATGCTGCTGTATTCCATGGCGGTGAAAAGATTTTTGACTCAACAGGTAATTCTCCAACGGTTGTTACTAATAGCGTAAATGGCTTTAATACTGGCGATAATGTTGTTGCAGGTGCTATGTATAAGCCTAAAAATAGCAAAGGTGTTCAATTCCTAAATCCTGTTACTACTGGTGCTATGTCCACAAATAATGTAGTTTCATTCTCTGGCTGGTTTAAGCGCAGTAGTTCAGGAACCGTTATTGTGGCTGCTAATAAGTCAACATGGGCAGCAAGTGGATTTTTGGCCATCGTGGAAGCCGGAACTTATTTTTCTTTAGCTGTTTCAAGCACTCATCAAGGCAAAAAAAATGCTGGTGCCCTACAAAATGGTGTTTGGGGTCATCTTGCATTCTCCTATGATGATACAAAGATTAATTCATATTTTAATGGAGAAAATATTTATTCAAATGAAAATGGTTTAAGTCAAATTGACCAAGGTGAAACATATTGGGCTATAGGTAATTATGCCGACCAGGCAAAAGATGGCTATGTTGGTGACATGGATGAGATTCGCTTCTATAATGGTGTAGCTTCTGCTGATTGGATTAAGGCAGAATATGATTCTGCAATTTCTGTAGATACATTCGTTTCTTATGGAAAAGTAGAAAATCTTTTTGACTATAAAGTTTCTTCAGTGTCTTATTCATTTGTAAATGATAATACCGTATCAATCTCCTATGAAATTGATAAAAATTATGAGTCAGGAACTTCTGTTGCTTCTGTATCTCTACTTTATGGTCGTACCAATGATGAAGGTTTGATAGAAAAAGAATTGGGTACAACTACTGGTGGCAAATATTCTGTAACCATTTCTGATCTTGTTCCTGGTGATTACACCGCTCAAATCAAGATGTCTATAGAGAAAAACGGAAACGTAATTGATGTCGTTTTTGCACCAATAAGCTTTGTAATTAATAAAGCATTGGAACCAGTGGCTTCATATAAGTCATTTGAGGTTCGCATTCAATACGAAGGAACTCCTGCTGAAAATGTTCCTGTTATGATTCGCATATCAGAGGAAAAAATTGCAGGCTTTAGTTATGCTGATGTTGTTGATGATAAACTTGAAATTCTGGATTCGAATAAAAAACTTCTACCTTATGAAATTGATACTTGGAATGAGGAAGGAGAATCATGTATTTGGGTTTCTGTTCCTAACTTTACAAATAATGAAATAATAACTGTTCGCTATGGTAGTAATTTGTTAAATAAAGGACTGGATAGCAAAAAGGTTTGGAATGATTATGTTGGTGTATGGCATCTTAATGGATTAACAGATGCAAGCACATATGGTACATATCCAAATTCAACAGCAACACAAGGTATTGATGGTGAAAAAGCTGCTGCTTCTACAGCTGGAGAAGAGGGTGTGTTTGGTAAATCAGTTCGTATTTGTAATGCAGATACTACAACAGAAGCTCAAAAATATGGTGGTGTTTTTATTCCAGATAGTGGTAATAATTCACCTGTTGACCTAGGTCCTAAATTTGCATTTTCTGCATGGTTCAAACATGGTACTCAGGATATCTACTATGATCATGTTCTTTATAAACGCTTGAAATCAAATAATGGAGACTCTCCAAATAATGCTTATGCAATTGAAATGACAGGAGGTACTACAACATCTTCTTATGTGGATGCTCGTGGTTCAGATGGTACAGGAACAAAAATAACATTGCCTAACAGCGTGTATGATTGGTCTTATATAACCTTTATTTATAATGATACTCAGCTTTTAATTTATCAAAACGGAGAACTTGTAAAAACATCTAAAATCGCTGCTGTCAAAGATAATAATGCTCCAATAGCAATAGGAAATAATGTTGCTGGCTATGGAGATGCTCTAGGTGATTGTGCATGGAATGGTTGGGTAGACGAAATGCGCTTGGTTGCAGGCGTTCCTTCTCCTGAATATATTGCTGCAGAATATGCAGCAATGGCTAATGAAAATGCATTAGTATATTCTCATGTTAGTGATATCGACCCTGCTCAGCCTGTAATCCTTGCTGCGCCAACATTAGTATGGACAGAATCCGGCTTTAAATTCTCCGCAGATGTTGCTGTAGGAAATGGCGATGTTTGTGCTATCTATAAGGATTTGGCAACAGGCTTGGCTATTACAAATACAATAGCAACACTGACATCAGATATGGAATCACCACTTGTTGTTGAGGAATATCCTACATTGCAAGATGGCACAATGTATTCTTTCTCTGTACTTGTTTTTAATTCAGATAAATCAGCAGCAAAGCGCGTTGATGGATTGAATTACATATACTGTGGAGATATTTCAATAGAGAAGCTTGCTGATGCTGATGAATTATCTTACAAACGTGGTGTATTCCGTTTCTCTCGTTCTGAATTTGCTACAGTCGGTGATTTAACTTTCGATGTTGTACTTTCTGGCGATGCTATTGATTTAGGAGTTGCTGAAAATGTTCTTACAACAGTAACAATTCCAGATGGAACAAATTATGTTGATATTGAGATTGCTCCTATTTATTCAAAAGAAGTAAATGAAGATGTTACATTGACAGTTACTATTACAGGTACAACTGTTTCAAGAGCAGGAGAGCTTTTTGCAGAAATGACAGTTGTTAATATTGATGGTAATCCATTTATTCGTTATGTGAGCCCTGATGGTAATGATGAAAATGATGGATTGACAACTGAAACAGCAATGCTGACAATTGGTAATGCTGTAAAGACTCTGGATAATTTAAGTGAAGTAGGTATTGCATCTACTGTATATGTTCAACCAGGTCTTTATTCTATCGCTACTCCTATTTATGTAACAAATGCAATTTCTATTATTGGAACAACAGGAAACCCTTCTGATGTTGTTGTGTCAAATACACAACCTGCTGATTGGAATCATCAGAATCAGCGTATTTTCTATATTAGCAATTCTGATGCCTATATTGAAAATTTAACAATGTCCAAAGGATCTTATCACTATGGTTCTAGTGGTGGTAATTTTTATATTGGCAAAGCAGGTGGTGTTGTTTCAAACTGTGTAGTCGTAGGAGGCTATGCTGCAGGTAATGCAGCAGCTGGAGGTGCATGGTTAGATGCTGGCAAGGTGACACACACAATTTTTCGCGGAAATTATTGTACATCAGGATCTGTTGGCTGGTCAGGTGTTCGTTCAGGTGTTATTCATTTAACTAATTCATCAATAGTAGAGAATTGCTTGTTTGAGAAAAATAATCAATCAACAGAGGTTGTTTTGATTAGATTAGAAGGTTCATCAATACTGAGAAATTGTACTATTGTGAATAATTCACTTTCAAAGACAAATGAAGTATGTACAAGTTTTTCACCTATGATTATAGCTTCTGGAGCAAAGGCAATTAATGTTGTTATTGCAGGTGTAACAAATACAATTGATGGAGCTACATGTGTTCCTGTAGGAACTGTTGCTAATTACATCAATGGTGCACTTGATGGCGATATTACTGGCAGAGGATACCCAGAGAATACCATTGTTGGTACGCCAGAGCAATTCTTCAAAGATTATGCAGCAGGCGATTATCGCACAAGAACAGGCGGTGTATTAGCAGATGCAGGTCAAAATTATGATGGCATGGCAGCATTTGATCTATCCGGTGAACAAGATCGTTTAATAGGTTCTCGTATTGATATTGGTTGCTATGAAGCAAGTCTTGCTGGAACTTTACTGATTGTAAAGTAGTTCGCAAATTATAAGCGCATAGCTTTTGCTTTCGCGTTGAATAGAGACGCGGAGTATGGAAGAAATTGTTTAAGTAATTTTCTATCCCACTCCGTGTCTCTTTTTTATTATTTTGCAACATCTTAAATCGATTGATACATATTTCTACGTCTCTATAAGCTAAATTTGAGGTTTTGGCTTTATTTTCTTGTAACGCTTTATTATAAAGTGGTATACTTTTTGCTGTAGGTAAAATCGTATATGAAATCAAATATCTCTTTAAGAACAGATTTGCGGCAAACGCAGACAATGGCTCCAGCACTTGTGCACTCGCTCAAGCTGCTTGAGAAGCCTTTGCTCGAACTGTCTGCTGTTGTAAAAGAAGAGATTGCCTCAAACCCAATTCTTGAGCAGGAAGAGTCCTCTCCAATCTCTATTGATGAAGCTCGTGAAGAGTATGATGACCCTGATCTTTATGATAAAAAAGTGGAGTTCGAAAATGAACTCCCAGATTCGTCCTATTCCAGTGATTTTAATGACGATTTTTCCGAAGATTCCGAATTTGCAGATGATGAACAATATGACGATGATTTATCGTCTGAAAATGAGTTCTCTGTCTTATCTCAATTTGCCCCTGATGAAGAGGATTATCTTTACCAAGCCGGTGGAAATAATGAATACTCACAAGATGAAGAAGAAAAACGTCAGTTTATGTACGATTCAATCTCTCGTGGTGAGTCTCTTCAAGAGCATTTAATCAGCCAAATTGGTCTTGATAATTTCTCCTCAAATGAAATTGAAATTGCTGAAGAAATAATCGGTAGCATTGATGAACGTGGTTACTTAGTGACCCCTCTTGCAGAAATAGCTCAAGCATTAAATGCAACTCTTGCAGAGGTTGAGAGCGTTTTAATGCGTGTTCAGGAATTTGACCCATGTGGTGTCGGAGCCAGAAGCCTCACAGAATGCTTACTCATTCAACTTAATCATGCAGCAGAACCAAAGAATCAGCTTGCTAAAGAGCTTCTGGAAAAGTATCCAGACTTGCTTGCAGAAAGAAAGCTTCCGCAGCTCTTGCGCTTTTGCGATTGCACAAAGGAGGAACTCTCTGATGCAATCGCATACATCACGCAATTCTCTCCAACACCTGGCTACGATTTTGCCTCAAAGAAAATTGTTTATATTTTGCCTGATATTGAAGTAGAGTGGAGTGATGAAGAGCAAAGATTTGTCGGAACTGTGCTTAATGATTATATCCCAGAAATTCATATTTCAAAGAAATACCTCGCTCTGCTTGATGATGAAAACACTTCTCCTGAGGTGAAGAAATATATTAGCGAGAAGCTTCGTTCTGCAGAACAATTGCAGCGCGAACTCAGCTTGCGCGAGAGCACACTTAAGCGTGTAACAGATTTGGTTGTGGCACATCAACAGGAATTTTTTACAAAGGGTATTATGGCGATGAAGCCATATACAATGCTAGAAATTGCTGATGAATTAGATTTGCATGAAACAACAATCAGCCGCGCTGTCGCAGGAAAGTATGTAAAGTCGCCTCAAGGTATTACAGAGCTTCGCCAATTCTTTGTTTCTGGTGTGCAAAGTGAGGATGGCGATTTACTTGCTAATTCTGCTGTTAAGGAATTATTACGCAGCTTTATCAATAATGAGGACCCACATAAGCCACTATCTGATTCGGAGCTGGTAAAAATGTTTAAGGAAAGAGGAGTGGAGCTCGCCCGCCGTACAGTAGCAAAATATCGTGATGCTCTAAAAATTCCTTCATCTACGCAACGAAAAAGGATATAATTTTTAATTGAAAGGTTAACATATGCTTTACACTGCTCGTTATATTATTACTCAAAATGAAACAAGAGAAATTCTTGAGAATGCAGCGCTTTTGGTTCGTGGCACTGTCATAGAAGCAATTGGTCCTGCAGCTGAGCTTAAATCACAATTTCCAGATGAAGCTGTTGAGGATTTAGGTAATGCTGTAATTATGCCAGGCCTAATAAATGCACATACACATATTCCAATGTCATTCCTTCGTGGTTACTCAGATGATAAATCATTGATGGATTGGCTATACAAGGATATTTTTCCTGCAGAGGCAAAGCTGACACCTGAGGTTGTTGAACTTGCAACTTTGCTTTCCTGTGCAGAGCTGCTCCGTTTTGGATGTACAGCATTTTATGATATGTATATGCTAGAGCGTTCTGTGTTCAAAGCTGCAGATAAGGTTGGAATACGAGCTGTGCTTGGTGAAAGTGTTTCATCATTTTTTCCAAGCTTGGATGCTAAAAATGTAGATGAATTTTTTGAAAGCTTTGATGCAAATGATGAGCTGATGAAAAATCATCAACTGATTCGTCATGCACTTAATCCACATGCAATTTACACAACAGAAACAGCAATACTTCAGCGCTGCCGTAAAGTGGCAAATGAGAAGAAGCTGCGCTTAGGTATCCACATGTGTGAAACTACTGTAGAGACAGCAGGCTCTATTGAAAAGAATAAGCAACGTCCAATTGCATATTGCGATTCAATTGGATTACTTGATGAAAATACAACACTTATTCATATGGTTGATATCAATGAGGAGGACATTGCCACAGTTTCTGCTCGTGGCTGTGCAACTGTTCATAATCCTGCATCTAATATGAAGCTTTCTTCTGGAGTTTCTCCAATTCAGCAGCAGCTTGACGCAGGAATCGCTGTTGGTTTGGGAACTGATGGCCCAGCATCAAATAATGCACAAAATATGTTCCGCGAAATGTATGTTGCTGCATTGCTTCAGAAGCTAGATAAAAAAGATCCATTGCAAATGCCAGTACAAACAGTGCTTGATATGGCTACACGTGGAAGTGCAGCAGCTCTTGGTTGGGCAGATACTATCGGTTCTCTTGAAAAAGGTAAGTCAGCAGATTTCTGTGCGCTGTCTCTTTCTGAACCAAATATGCAACCAGTTCATAAGGTGTTGTCAAATGTGGTATACTCTGCCACAGGTATGGAAAACAAAATTACCGTTGTTGCTGGTAAAGTTCTTTATAAGGATGGATTTTATACAAGCTTTGATTATGCAACAGTGCTTGAAGAAGCAGGTAAGCTAAGCGATTGGCTGAAAAATAACTAATTTAGATTTTAATTAAATTAAATTTACGAAAGGATAATATTATGGCAAAAGGAAAATGTAAGTGTGGTGGTCATGGACATAATGGTGGCTGCAAATGTCATGGTGAAGATGAAAATGTGGGATACAATAAGTTTTTTGATTTCCCATTAACTCGTCCTCATACTGGTATGCTTTTTGGTAATGGCACAATGGGTGTCATGGTTTATGGTGAAAAGAATATTGTTAAGGTTTGTGTAAGCCGTTCAGATATTTGGGACCATAATGGCGGAGTAGAGTGGGGTGATCAAAGCTTTGAAAAAATCTGTGATGTTTTGGAGAGAAAGGATGAAGAGACTCTTAATAAGCTTTTCCCTGCTGGTGGCCGCCAGACAACAATTATTCCTGTTGGTCGAATTGAGTTTGAACTCCCAGAAGGATATCGCTTAGTACAGGGTGTCATTTCTCTGAATGCAGGTTTTGCAAAGCTGTTTTTCTTTGATAAAAACGAAAATATAGTTGAAGCATTGCTTGCACATAGTGTAGAAGATAATGGATTTATAATTTCATTTTCAAAGAAAGTACAAGTAAAGGGACGCTCTGTTCCTGCTTGGGAATCTATTCAAGAATCTCTTGAAGAGAGAGGCTTTGCTCCTGTAGAAAAGAAAGATGCAAAAACAGGTAAGAAGGGCTATTGGTATCAGAAATTGCCTGTAGATCCTGGCTATGCTTGTGCATGGGAAATTGCTGGTGCCGAAATTAAAATTGCAGTAGAGCGTGATAGCGAAGAAGTTAGTGCAACGGATTTAGCTGTTGCATTGTTAGAGAAATTGAATTTCCAAGATGTATTTCTAAAATCACATCTCTTTTGGGCGGCTAAATTTGAAGAGATTCCTTGCATTGAAATCCCTGATAAAGATTTGTCACAGCTATACTATTATGGAATGTATAAGTTCATCATTGCAACTTGCATGAGTGAAGTTGCATGTGGTCTGCAGGGACCATGGATTGAAGATTATCAGCTCCCTCCTTGGGCAAGTGATTACCACTTTAATATCAATGTACAGATGTGCTATTGGCCAGCATATCAGTCAGGTCTATACAATGCACTTCTGCCTGTGTTTAACATGCTGGATAGCTGGAAGCCACGCCTAAGACATAATGCAAAGCAATTTATCAATATTGATAATGGATATATGCTTCCTCATGCTGTAGATGATAACGGAAAGTGCATGGGCAATTTCTGGACTGGTATGCTTGATCATGGCTGCACAATGTGGATGGCAACATTGATGTATCGCTATTTTGATTATTCCCGTGATGCAGAATTTATGAAAGCAACTGGTTATGATTTCATGGTCGGTGCAATGAATGTTTTCCTTGCAATGCTTAAGGAAGAAAAGGATGGTTCATTATCATTGCCATTTGGTGTTTCTCCAGAGTTTGGCGGAGCATCAATGAATGCTTATGGTAAAAACCCAAGCTTCCAGCTTGCTGTAGCACATCGTCTTGCTATGGACCTAATCGCAGCAGCTAAGGAGCTAAAGAAGAAGCCTGATCCTCGCTGGGCAGATATGATTGCTCGCTTACCAAAAGCATCAATCTTTAATCATCCAAATGGATCAAAGCAAATTGGTTTGTGGGATGGAAAGAATTTAGATGTTTCTCATCGCCATCATTCACATCTTGGTGCTATTGCTCCATTTGATACAATTGACTGTGAAGATCCTGCATGGAGAAAGATTGTTAATGATTCAATAACAAATTGGATTTACTGGGGTCCTTCTATGTGGACAGGATGGTGCATTACTTGGGCATCAATGCTTCATACTCATATGGGTAATGGCGATATGTCTGCTATGTATCTGAAGATATTTAATGATGTCTTTACAAATGAGGGTGGCGGTACACTTCACGATACATTTGCTGCAGGTATTTCTCTGTTCGGCATGTCCGTTCTTCCAGATGAGGCAGAAAAGGCAAGATTTGCTAAGCGCCCTGAAATTATGCAGCTAGATGGTGGTATGGGTGCAGTTGCTGCATTGTTGGAGATGTTTGTTGTTGAGAAAAATGACGTGGTTCATATTTTCAGAGGCTGTCCAAAGAAGTGGTCAAGTTGTAGCTTTGGGAAAGTAAGAACAAAGCATGGATATATTGTTTCTGCAGTACGTTCACAATATGAATGCGGTGTGTTTATCCTTGAAACAGAACAAGAGAATCCTAAACCAATAAAGATTGCAAACCCATTCAAGGATAAATCTGCAAAGGTTGTTGCATACAATTGTGAAGGCGATATTGTAGGTGAATTCACTGGAGATATTTTCGAAATTAAAGGTATTGTTAAGAATGGTAAAGCTGTTCTATTTCAAAAGGCATAAAATATAATGCATACTATGCTAACAAATTTAATAACCTTAGGTCGTGATATCTTTTCTGTAGCTAAAAGTGTTGTGCCAATTCTTTTAGTTTTGGTGGTGTTCAAGTTATTAACGAGAACACCGCTTACAGGAGTTCGCAATCTCGTAGGTGGCGTAATTTTTTTGGTGATAGGCCTATTTCTTTTTGATAAGGGAGTGCAAATGTGCTTGCTTCCATTAGCTGGAGATGTAGGTCGTTCACTGGTGCATATGCCATGGCGCCCATTAATTGTGGTGGTGTGCTTTATTGTGTCATTAGTGGCGGTATTTGCAGAGCCTGCTTTGAAGGTATTGCTTGAACAGGTTGATGAACAAACGGTTGGTGCGGTGAATACGCGAGCACTCCTTTATGCAACAGCAATAGGAGCTGCATTAGGAATGGCTATTGGAATTGTAAAAATTCTATATGGATTTTCTTTCTCATGGGTTATCGTTCCTGTAGTTATTGTGACATTGATACTTGTATGTTTAAGTGATAGTTTTGCAAGCAGTGTTGCTTTTGACTGTGCCACAGCAATAACAGGACCAGTAAGCATTCCTATTACTGCTGTTCTCGCATTAGGTCTAGCTAGCTCATTGAGTGGTGTTGACCCAATGAAAGCTGGTTTTGGTTTGGCAGGCTTAACCTCTCTTGGTGCGGCTTCTGCTGTAATGCTCGTAAATCTTAGATAATTTTAATATTCCAAAGGGAAAAAACAATGGAAGCTATCGTATGTATTATTGAACGCGGTAAGGCAGATGCCGTTGTGAAGGATGCTGTTAAAGCAGGTGCCAAAGGTGCTACAATTTTTTATGGACGTGGAGGAGGAGAGCAAACTTTTTCATTCTTCCATAGCTTAAATGTTGCCCCCTCAAAAGAGGTAATAATTATTTTGGCAAGCAATGAAGAAGTAGATAAAATTTTCGATGCAGTAGCTGCCTCAGCAAAAGTACATGAAAAGGGTAAGGGAATTGTTTTTACAGTTCCTGTTGGGCGTAACAGCTTGACTGAATAAAGCGTAAATTAATTTTTAACAAAGGAATAATATGACAGAAATCGATAATGATATGAATCTTGGTGAGCAGCCAATCGCCAAAATTCTAGAAGAATATGGTTTGAAAACACATGATCTTGTAGTGGCAAGTGAGGTTCAAATGACTCACAAAATGGTGCAGCGCGCAATGAAGGGCCGTCGCCTGACTGCTAATACAAAAAATATTGTACTCAATGCACTTCGTAATGCAACTGGTGTACAATTTAAGATGACAGATTTATTTAACTACTAGGCATAAGATTATGGAAATTTTCGTTGGCAATTTAAGCTATAGCGCTGATGAAGACGAGCTAAAGAATATATTTGCTCAATATGGTGATGTTGTAAATGTTACTATTTGCATTGATGAAATGACTGGACGAGCATTAGGCCGTGCATTTGTTGAAATGAGTGATGCAGAAGCAGCTCGAAAAGCTATTCTTGCTCTTAATGGAAAAGAGTTTGATGGCAGAAGCTTGCGCTTGGCTCCAAGCATAAGAGAATAATGTTTCAGAGAGGCAGCTGTGTTGGATAAATCAAAAGCAATTCACCTAATAGGAATTGGTGGTGTTGGAATGTCAGCACTTGCCGAGCTGTTTATTTCGCTCGGCTACAAGGTTACAGGCTCAGAGCGTTTTCTTGATTCAGGAAAACGCCTTCCGGTGCTAGTAGCATTGGAGAGTCAAGGTGTTGTTTTATTTCCACAGACAGGTGAAGGCATAGACCCTGCCACAACAGGTGCAATTGTTGCAAGCACAGCAATTGAAGCAACTAATCCTGATATCGCAGCTGCTAATCGTTATTCAATTCCAATATATCATCGCTCTCAAGCACTTGCTGAGTGTTTAGAGAATCATAAGCTAATTGCAATTGCAGGAACTTGTGGTAAGTCAACCACAACAGCAATGGTTGGTCATATTCTTGTTGAGGCAGGGCTTTCTCCGTTGGTAGTTAATGGAGCACCTGTTGTTAATTGGCGCAGCCAAACACAAACTGGTGCCGTTTATCCTGGCTCAGGTGAGTATGCTGTTGCTGAGGTTGATGAAAGCGATAAGTCGCTTTTGAATTTTAAGCCAGCTATTGCTGTGATTACAAACAGCTCTGCAGATCATTTTTCGCTTGATGAAACAAATATGCTTTTTGATGATTTTTCAAAGCTTGTTTCCGGACCGGTAATTGACGGAAGAAATGAGCAAATCCCCGAAATTGTTGAGCATGATTGGTCTGTTGAGTTTTTATATAAAAATCAAACATTTGTTGTTCCTCTGCCTGGGAAGCACAATGGAGAAAATGGTTATTGGGCAGTTCGCATTGCTGAGCAATTAGGAATTGCTCTTGATGTTATTGCAGCTGCATTAAAAAGCTTTGGTGGTGTTGCCAGACGCCTTGAGCTTGTGGGTACAAAAAATGGTGCACGAATAATTGATGAGTATGCACATAATACAGAAAAGCTTCGTGCATCCATCCAAACAATGCAAGCTCGTGCAGAGCGTGTTCTTGTTTTATGGCGTCCTCATGGCTATGCACCTTTGCGTAAGATGTTCTCTGCTCTTGAAGAGATGTTTGCTGAAACACTTCGCTCATCTGATGCTTTATATCTTCTCCCTGTGTTTGATGCAGGTGGTACCACTAATCGCACAATTCAGACAGATGAGCTGGCAAATGCACTTGCTGCTCGCGGGGTGAATGTTGAATATGTCTTATCTCATAAAGAGGCATACGATAAAATTTCGCCACAATTAGCTCCAGGCGTGTATGTAGGTATTTTTGGTGCACGTGATCCTGAGCTGACAGAGACAGCAAATAAACTTTGCGATGAATAATTGGTTTTACGCAAAAGATGAGTAGCATAGATAGAATAAGCGACAATACAATGGTTCAGGCATTCATTCGCTATCTTGAGAGTGAGCGAAATGAATCTCAAAATACTATTACTAGCTATCTGCTCGATATAGCACAATTTGCTACCTTTGTTTTTGGTGATACAGATGCTCTTGAGTGGAATCATGTAGAAAAGCGTGCTTCCCGTTCTTTTCTGGCAAATATTGCTGCTACGGGTGCTGCTCCTACAACTATTCGTAGAAAGCTTTCTGCAATGCGTACATTTTATAAATTCTTAGTAAGGGAAGGTGCTGCGGAGAAGGATCCATTTTATACACTTAAGGGGCCAAAGCTTTCTCGTGAACTTCCTGATGTTTTGTCTGTTTCCCAAATTTCAGAAATAATGGATTATTTAGAGCGCTCGATAAAAGAAGCAATAGCGGAAAATGAGAAGCCTCTAGTTGTTTATTTAAAGAAACGTAATCACGCCATTTTTGAGTTACTTTATGGTTCAGGCCTACGTATAAGCGAAGCACTCGGTCTGACACGTGCTGAGTTATATCTGGACGATAATTATGTACGCGTATTTGGTAAGGGGCGTAAGGAGCGTATTTGTCCATTAGGGTCTCATTCGATAAAGGCACTGAAGGAAATGTTTGCTCAAGAGGCGATTGTTTGGCCAGATGCAAAGCCGGCAGACCCTGCTACATCAAAATTATTTAAGAATAAGCTTGGTAAAACGCTTACAGCACGCTCGGCCGAGCGCCTTATGCACGATACACTTGTTGCTGTAGGGATTTCTGGCGAGTATACGCCTCACTCATTGCGCCATTCCTTTGCTACGCATCTGCTTGATGCTGGAGCAGATTTGCGTGCGGTACAAGAGCTTTTGGGACATGAAAGCCTTTCTACCACGCAAATTTATACGCACGTATCGGTTGAGCATTTGCGTACAGTGTATCACGCAGCTCACCCACATGCATGATTCTAAATTTGTCCCCAAATAACGATGAATCAGTGCATTGCACGCCAAAGCTTTTGCTTGGCTCGCGCGTTTAGAAAAAACGATAGTTAGGCGCTCTTTAAGCTCATTCATTTAAGTTGAGGTGTATACCTTATTAATTTTGTCTTTTATCTATTCTTTATCTGATCTACTCGTTATTCACTAATATCTATTCACTAATTCTGTGATAGCCAATACAAGTTATAGTGAATCCTGTCAAAAACTTCGCACTTTCATACAGCACACTTACATCTACTATTATTGTTATATGCAGTATCGCGTACTGCAGTATTTTCACACTTAACTACATATCAATTGATAGAAATCAGATTGACGATATTGTGTGAAATTTGGTATAAATATGAGTATAAATTATGGAAAAAGTATTTCATAATAAATTATTTAGGAAAATTAAGTATGAAAACATTAAAAACAATATTATTCTCAGTGCTGGCAGTATTAGCGATTCCGTCGTTTGCTGCATGGACTATTGTTTCAGAGGGTTCAAATCCTCAGGTTACAGATGGCAATTGGGTAATCCAATTAAATTCACAAAAGAAAGCAAAGTTCGTATCTAAGGCTGATGGCGGAAGCACAGTTCTTGATATGTCTACACTTAATGCTGATCTTGCTGCAGCAGGTTCAACATATAAGTGTACAGAGTTTGATGTTAATGGTTTCCGTGGTTCCACATATTCTATTTTAAAAACTGAGCTTACAGAAATTTATTTTCCTGATGAGGTAACAAAGATTGGTCAGCAGTGCTTCCAAAATTGTAATGCGCTTGTAACTGTTGAGCTAGGAAGAAGCTTTAACTCTTTTGCTAATGCTCACGGCTTTTCTCAATGTAATTCTTTGATGACATTGTATACACGTGGTGAGGAAAAGGTTGTAGGCACAATTAAGATCCCTGATGTTGTTACAAGTCTTCCTAACTATACATTTGAAAATTGTAATTCATATTCAAATATGATTGCTAGAGGTGTAAAGAAGATTGGACAGGCAACCTTCTATCAGAATGCAACTGTACGTAGCATTGAGCTATCTCCAGAATTGTATTCTGTAACATCAGGTAATGACCACGGAACAATGTATCAGTGCTGGAATATAACAAACTTTTATCCATCTGTTATGACTTTAACAGATAATATCGGACAGAGCTCCTTCCGCGAGCTTCCTCTAGATCATGATTTGGATTTTTCTAGCTCTACATTTACATCTGTTGCTTCTGCTTCCTTCTATGGAATTAAGCTTGCTATCGGCTGCAGAATCACTCTTCCTGCAACATTGAATAGCGTCGGTGTAAATGCTTTTCGTCAGCAACAGAATGGCAGAACGCTATATGTGAACCTCCGCTTCCTTGGTGAGGTTCCTGCAACTTTGGGAACAGACTGTTTTACTCCAAAAGAACAAAAAATACATAATGTATTATATGTTGATGCAAAGAAGTGTACTTCTTGGACAGCAACAGGCTTTACTCCTCTAACAGAGGATATGAAGAGCGATGCTTCATATCCTGGCGAGAAGACTCTTGGTAAGTCAACTATTGGTGTAAATCAAAGTGGCTGGTGGAACTGGCTTGTTCAGGAGGATTTACCAAAGGGTCCAACAGAGTGGAACATTGCTTCAGAAAATGACGATGGCTCTATTACTATTTACAACAAGGTAGACACATGGACCTTTAATCTTATTCCTGACGGCAATGGAGCATATCTTGTAAAATATGTTTCAGATGAGCTAGCAGCTGATGCAGCTGTTGAACTAGAGCTAGTAAAAATTTCTGATGACATAGAGTTAGAAATTGCAGGTCTAGCAGCAGAAGCATTTAAGGGCGTAACAAAGATTAGTAAGCTAGTCCTTCCTACTGGTGCAGATTATATGGGTGATTATGCACTAGAGGGTTGTACAGGTCTTCAGGAGCTAATTCTTCCTTCTGGCTTTAATTATAATGAAGCAGGTAAGGGTGCATTCAAGGGTTGCTCAAGTCTAAGTATTGTAGGTCTTTCAACTCAATCAATTACTGCAGGTGTTGTTGTGCTTCCAGATAGTGTTACATCAGTAACTGAAGAACTATTTGCAGGTTGCACAAGCATCACACAAGTTACTGGTAAGGGAGTTGCTACAATTGGTGCAAATGCATTTGCTAATGCTTCTGCTCTTGCACGTGTTACATTCTCTAAGGATCTTGGTGCGTTAACATTTGGTGAGGGTGCATTTAAGGGTACAGCACTAACTCAGACAATTGATTTGCGTGAAACACCAATGACAAAGATTCCTGCTAATGCATTTGAAAATTGCCGTGGAATTAGTCTTGTTATAGTTCCTGCATCAGTAACAGAAATTGGTGCAAGTGCTTTTGCTAATATGGCTGATGGAGCAGCTATATCCTTTGAGGGTGGCGTTCCAACACTAGGTGCAAATGCTCTTGAGCCACCAAGTGCTGTAGCAGGCTCTCGTTACAACATCCGTATTGAGGATGAAAATAAGGCTGCATGGCAGGCTAATGGCTTTACAGCAGTTACTGATTCTATGATGGAGGAGTCAGATTATTATACAAGCTTCTATATCGGTCAAACAACATTAGGAACTTCTGGTGGAGCAAACTGGATGTTCTGCAAGGATCCTTCAAAGACCTGGTGGATTAGTGGAGTTGGAACATATAAGCGTCCTGATAATAATCAAACGTTTACAACAAAAACAGTTACTGATGGTACATACATAATGCATGTATTTACAGATGGAAAAAATCAATACCTTGCTCCAGCAGTTTGTGTTGAGGGTGGTATTCTCGATATGACAACTCTTGATGTCGACACTGGTTTAGCTCCCGTTGCTCTACATACTAAGGCATTCAGTAAGTATTTTGAGAAAACTCCTGCCGTTGTAAGACTACCAGATTGTATGACATCAGTTGGTTATCAAGCATTCCTTGAAAATACAAAAATCATAGAGGTTGAGCTTGGTGCTGGAATTACATCATTAGGTGAAAGTCCTTTCAGAGATTGCTGGAATTTCTCTACAATGTATCAGCGTGGTACTGCTGAGCGCATTGAGGGACAGGTAAATGTTCCTGTTGAAGTTACATCTCTTTCTACTGGCGCAGAATTCTTTAACTGTGATGGTATTAAAGAGGTAATAGCTCCAGCTGTAGTTGTTGTCGGTCATTCTACCTTCTACGAGTGTAGTTCTGTTACAAATATCGTTCTTTCTCCAGAAATTTATGAATTTAAGGGAGGCGGACAGGGCGCATTCTATCAGTGTAAGAACCTAAAAACAATTAGCCCAAATGAGATGAAGCTTGTAGCAACAGGCTCCGGAACCTTCCGTGAGTTACGTCTTTCTCATGGTTTAGATTTGTCTAAGAGTACATTCACATATGTTGGCGATAAGGCTTTCTATGCAACAAAGTGTACTGATGAAAATGGCTTTGCATGCCCAATGGTAATGCCAAAGACTGTTACAAAACTAGATGGACAGGCATTTTGGGGTCAGAATAGTAATGGTAATCAGATTATCGTTTTCAAGGGTGATAAGCCAACAAGCGTTCAATCAAATTCATTAGATACAAATAACAATGGTTTAAATACTCTTGTAGTAGATGCAGAGACATATCCAGATTGGTTAGATTCCAGTGAGTTTACACCGGTTTCAGAACTTCCTGAGGCAGATGTTGAGAAGATTAATCTTCAGCTTAACTCAAATCCTAATTATCCAGGAATTAAGGTTCTTGGTAAACTTTCAACAGGAACCGCTGGAAAATACTTAAACTGGCTTGCTCAGCTTGAACAGCCTTTGACAATGATTATCATTAAATAATTATTGTTAAGATAAATTTAAAACATAAAAAGGTTCCTTCTCTTAATGGGGAGGAACCTTTTTCGCTAATATATTCTCTGCGTCCCTTTCTTCGCACTTTTAGCCACCACGACAGTTTTATATTTTATTTTTACCTTATCTATTCACTATTCATTATTCATTATTCACTATTCACTAATTCTGCACCATGCTTACTCTGATTGCCGTTATACTTTTTAGAAAGTTGGTTTTAAGGTAAATTAGATTGACAAAAAATTGTATAATGGGTAAAATTAAACACGTTAAAAGGGTGAGATTTATTTGTTAAAAGTTATTTTAGGGAGATGTAAATGAAGAAATTTTCTTGTTTGTTGTTGGTATTAATGTCATTGTCTTTTTGCTACAGTAAAACGACATATGATGCAACATCTTTTTATACTGATTTTGAAGATTCTGCAGTAGAGGATTGTATTATTCCTTGCTGTATTAGTGAATCTTCTTATAATGGACCATCAAATAATGCTGAACATATTTTTGCAGATGGGAAATTGCTAATGCATGCAGCTTGGAATTCTGCTGTAAGTATGGCTCTTGTCGCAGGTGGTCAGCAAGCAACTAAAGAGTGTACAGTTGGAAAAGATTTGCCTCAAGAATATGCTTATGGCATATATTCTAATACAGTTGTAACGATGTCTTATCAGCTATCTAGACCAAATGATTATTATCATACAAATATGTATGCATATATTATCTCAAGAAAGACAAATAAGTATAATTCTGATAAGGTTTATGGACCTCACCCATATCGTCAGCCATTTTATCAAGCCAGATATGATGGATTAAATCTTCAAATTTGTGAATATACTTATTATGCAGATAACCAATTTTTCCCAAATAAGTATCGTGTGATCGCAAGCGTTCCTGCTGAGACAGATACAAAGGATGGAATATATACCATTAAGTTCACAACAATAGGTGGAGGAGATGGTGACGGAGCAGGTAATAACACTGAACCATGTTATCTCGCTGCAACATTAAAATATAATGGAAAGTTTGTCGCTGGGGTATCTGCAGTTGATAATCCATTTGATTGGGGCGTCGGACCTGAGATTTCTGGTGATTATACACCTGAATATAATCCTCAAGCAGATTATAATCGTGGAGCATGGACTTATGCCGGAGGAGAGTGGGAACGTCAATATTCTTGGAAAATGGTTAATAGTGATATCCGTCTTCCTGGTTGGATTGCCATAGGCATACAACCAAAGTTCCAGATAGGCATGACAAAAAATGGTATTTATGTGGATAGCCTCAAGGTTGAGCAAGCATATCCATTTTCCAATGCTACGCTTATTATTTTTAAGTAATGAGCCGCCATTTTGTTTTCAAAGCACATACATATTTTTACAATAGCCTAAAATGGTTATATAAAATTATCAAGAAATACGTCTGTATCGAAATACGCGAGTATTATGCATCGTATTCATATAGTACTTATCCTTTGAATTACTCAAATTTGGTAAGTCTTGTCAAAAAAACTTATATAATTAAATTTTTCAGAGAATTTAGGCCTATGGTACTAGTATAATGGATGTTTTATATTTACTGCTTGATGTGGATTGTGGTATCATTTAGTGTGATTTTATAAATATATTTTATAAAAAAGGATTAAATTATGAATAATAAGCTATTAAAATACTTAACAGTTTTTGCTATAGCAATCAGTTCTTTTGTACTAACTGCAGCAGATTATACATTAAGTACAGCAGCAAATATTGCAAATCAATGCTATGCTGTTGGTGACACTGTAACCATTAGTGATAGCTCAGCCGATGCGGTTATGGGTGAAAAAATTGCAACCCTGAAGGAGCAAACTATTACAATGGTTGGACCTGGTGGATTACTTCTTAAGGATAAATCAGGCGTAGAGCACATCTTCTATGTCTATGAAACACCAGCCAACAATGGTGAGGTATTCTTCTGTGAGCTAGTAAATAACAATGTTAGTTGGGATACATTTGCTTGGACTAAGGTATATGGCTCATCAGATCGCACCTATCCAAATGCTCCTGATGATGTTGCTATTATAGTTAACCGCACATCAAATTATCGCTATATCGATGTTAGAGGTGATGGTGTTACAATAGGTCAGCTTGTTGTATGCTTAGATAATCCTTTTACAATTAACCAATCAGGAGGGGCTACTAGATACTTAAAGTTTAGTAGAACAGATTCTAAAGCACCAATCATTTATCTTTCAACCACAAAAATTACTAATGAGAATAACAACACTACTCAATTCCGCATGGGTGAGCATGATAAAGAGGATGGGGGAAATGTTTTAGCCATATCCTTTGATGGTCCAGAAATGATAATTGATTGGACTGGAGACACAATGTCTGTAGGCTCTTATTGTAGAACAAGAGCTATACAATTTGCTTTGGGTCGCACAAGCATTACAATAAATGAGGGTCAAACCTTAAAGCTTCTGAATGGTTCTTATGTTACACAAAGAAACTATGATGATTTTTATATTCGTGGTCGTTCGGGTTCTGGTGTGTTTGGTGAAGGAACAGTTGAAATCAAAGATGTTTGTCTTAATACTAGAGAAGCATCTCACCTTTTCGAACCAGGAAAGTTATGTGTAAATTCTGGCTTTGATTCTAATGGTGTTAATAATAATGTGTCTCGCTTCTCAACTAGTTTTACAGCTATACCAGATATTGATATAGAAGTTTTGTCTGGAACTTGTCCAACAAATCACAATTATTATAATCATCTTCGTAGTTTGTGGAAAACAGGAACACCAAATGCTGTACTGTCAAAATCAATATTCCTGTCAGGGACCGCATGGTGGTTAGATATAAATTCAGATTATGCTCCAACTGTAGAATATCTTCAATCTACAAATACAGCAGAAAAGGTTACAGTTAGAGGCCATGTTAAGTTTTATACCAACCCAGCATATAATCCTGATGGCGGTCACTTAACAGAGGATGGACAACAAAGAGGTCGTATAACGACAAATCTTCGTTTTAATAGTCTTCTACGAGATGATAAATGGTCAACACTATCAATCAATGGTTTTAATTTCTGTCGAAATACTGCTAGTACAAATGAAATTCGAGGAACAGTAAAAATTGATAATTGGGCAGATTACATTGTTCGTCCAGAAGGTGTAAATCCAGAAAATTATAATGAAAAGGAATATGCCATTATTCCATGGCTTACTGTTCATGCAAACGACAATAACCAAGATATTTTTGACTTAGATTGGGGTGGAGAGCATACCTTCCCTGCAATTAGAGAGTGTGACGGACTTGTGCAGTTATATGTACACTTAAGCAATAGAGGTACCTCAACCTTAAGCTCACGAGGGGAAAACGATAACTTCTACTTTGCAGATAAGGGTGGATTCCAGCTTAATGGTGCAGATAGAAGAATTTTCTCTCTTGTTTATTCTATAGGTGAAGCAGTGTCTTACGCGGCTGGAGGTAATTTCTATCTAGATACATCAATGGGAGGTCATAAGCTCTACATTACCAGTGGAGCTATGGCCATCACGCGAAATGGTAAGTGGCTTGGTCAGCCTGTTGATATGACACGTAATGGAAAAATAGTTCTTGAGGGTAATCCGTCATATCTTCATGCTACATCTGGTCATTCTAGAATAGAATCAAATAACGGTGGGTCAGACTTTAATATGGTTTGGGTTCCATTAGTTGCAGAGAACGATCTTGTTATTGGTAATAATGGCGCAATTGGTATTGCAGGTGACCAAAGAGGAATTAAAGGAACTATGGTTCTCAATGGAGGAAGATTATTCTTAGGTTATCCTTCTTATGAAAAGACTGGCTATCTATACAGTGTAGGAAATCCTGAAAAAGGTTGGCCAATGCATGGTGTAGCAACAGATTGTGATTTTCGCATTCGTGGTGGCGCTGTTTTGTGTGTTGCATCCTCTGGTTATAATGGTGTTGACAGTGATGGTAATGAGGTAAATGAGCCTGTTATCGCATATGGCAAGGATAAGCGCAATACCATTACATTGGAGCGTAGCGGCTTGACTGTTGGTTCTGTTGAAATTCCAGAAGAGGAAACAGCAGTTTCAATTTATAAGTTGTATGTTCAGGATGAGAATGGAGAAGAGGTAACACTTGCTCGTGGTACTTGGGGTTCTTCTTTAAGTGCTGCAGAATTTGTAGACGATACATTATTTGCAGGTGAGGGTGTTATCAAAGTATTGTCAGATGACTTGCTACGTCCAACAACAATAATTGTTAAATAATCATATCTAACATAAATTTCTGAGGGGGCATCCGATTGGGTGCCCCTTTTTTGTATAATTGTTAATTACTTTCGTAGATTACGGAAAAAGAACTTGTGCATTTGATATTATATAAAGTGTACCTATATGAGAATTTTGCTAGGCTAAATAGATGGTATTTACTACGAATTAAAGTTGATATTTATCAGCATTATAGGGTATAATATTGATATTATAACTCAATTAATAATAAATATTATCTATGAATTTGCCACCTCGTTTTTCTTTAATAGATGTTTATCTCTCAAGCACAAGCCTACAGAATGCTTCTGAACTTATTATCTCAGCGGCAGAGCCTTCGCTTCCTTCTGTGTATGTTAATGTGTTTGCTGTAGATTCGGTTCTTAAATGTCATAAGAACAAAGAGATTGCTGAAATTGCTAATAAATCATTTCTTACCCTTTGCGATGGTATGCCTCTTGTTAAGGTAGGAAAGCGCTATGCCGATAAAAATATGACTCGTTGCTACGGTCCGGATGTAATGCTAGAAGTAATTAATAAAGGACGAGCACATGGCTTGAAGCATTTCTTCTATGGTGGTGAAAATGAAGAGCTTTTAGAAGTGTTGGTTAATAAGCTTTCAGAAAAATTCCCTGGCTTTATTGAGGCAGGACGTTATTGGGCTCCTTTCCGTCCTTTAACAGAAGAAGAAAAGCAGGATGTTGTAGATAAAATTATTGCTTCTGGTGCCGATGTTATTTGGGTTGGTATAGGTACTCCAAAGCAGGATTATTTTGTGGCAGAGTTTCAGAAATACTTACCTCATGGTGTGCTTATTGCTGTGGGTGCAGCATTTAATTTTCACTCAGGTCGTGTAAAGCAAGCTCCAGCTTGGATGCAAAAGCATTCGCTTGAATGGCTCTATAGACTTTGGGCTGAGCCACGCCGCCTTTGGAAACGATATATTATCGGTAATCCTCACTTTATTTTGTTATTGATTAAGCAATGGTTATTTGGAATTCCTAAAAAATTGGGATCTGCACCTGAAAAATAATAATTGTCGAGGTAAGATCATGACAAAACTCATCGATAGATTTTTACGTTATATAAAGGTTGATACCCAAGCAAATCCAAACTCAGGTGCGCACCCAACCTCTCCTGGGCAAAGAATTCTTTCTCATTATTTGGCTGATGAGCTTCGTCAAATTGGAATGGAAAATGTACGAACCTCAGATCAAGCATATCTCTATGCTGAGTTATCTGCTACACCTGGTCTGGAAAATGTTCCTGCTCTTGGTTTGATTGCTCATGTTGATACATCTCCAGATGCTTCTGGAAGTAATGTGTGTGCAAGCATAGTTGAGTATGAGGGAGGAGATATTCCTTTAGGTGATTCAGGTCGTATACTTTCTCCAGATGAGTTTCCTTCTTTGCGTAGGCTTGTAGGACATCGATTGATTGTTACAGATGGAACTACGCTCCTTGGTGCAGATAATAAAGCAGGTGTTGCTGAAATTATTCAGGCAATAGATACAATAATTTCCAAAGGAACTCCTCATGGTAAGTTATGTGTTGCTTTTACTACAGATGAAGAGCTTGGTTTTGGTGCGGATTTTTTTGACGTAGAAAATTTTGGAGCAAAGTATGCCTACACTATTGATGGTGGTGCTGTAGGAGAAATTCAATATGCTAATTTCAATGCGGCTCAAGCTCATATAAAAATAGTTGGCAAATCAATTCATACAGGCTCTGCAAAAGGTATAATGAAAAATGCTTCATGTATAGCTTGTGAATTTGAATCAATGCTTCCTCCTGATGAAACACCTCAAACAACAGAAGATAGGGAAGGGTTCTATCATCTTTCTTCTATGAAATCAGGTGTCGGTGAAGGACAAATGGTTTACTTGTTGCGTGATTTTGATAGAGCAATGCTTGAGGAACGTAAGCAATACATTTATGGAATTGCAGATACATTGAATCAAAAATATGGTGAAGGAACTGTTCTTGTTGATATTGAGGACCAATACTTAAATATGGAAGAAATTATTGCTCAAAATCCAATACTTATTAAGCTTGCAGAAAAAGCTATTTATGATGTTGGATATATTCCTATCTCATGGCCTGTTCGAGGAGGGACTGATGGAGCAACACTTTCTTACAAGGGATTACCTTGTCCAAATTTAGGCACTGGTGGTTATAATCCACATGGTGTATACGAATTCGCTTCTCTGAATGAAATGGAGTTAGCCGTAGATATTATTCTTAATATTGTTGATAGTCTTGCAAAAGGGATTACAGAATAAATTGTAGAAAAACATTTATTGCTTATTTGTGTTTTAAGAGAAATAATTACTAATGCAAGTTGAGATAGATTGCAACATAGTGAAATAGATTAGAAATTACAACGGAGAGTTTTTATGAATCATATCCAAATCCCAAAATTAATTAAAGATGGTGTTGTTCTTGGTTTTTTGATGGTTAAGAGTGCTGAGGTAAAAAAGACGTCTACAGGTAAAACTTATATCGATCTTGTATTAATGAATAAGACAGGTAGTATTTCTGCAAAGTACTGGGGAGAAGCAACTCCTCCAAATGCCGGAGATATTTTGGATATTAATGCTACAGTTAATGAATTTAATGGGAAACTTCAGCTTCGCCTTGAGGCAATTATTTTTGCTTCTTCAGATGTTGATAAGGGAGAGTTTTTGCCATATTCACCTCGTCCTGCAGAGGAAATGCTTCAAGAGGTACTTGCCACAATCATGGAATTTCAAGATAAAGAACTACAACAATTAACCTCAGAGCTAATTGGTGAGGCAGGAGAGAAATTTAAGGTTTTTCCAGCTGCAAAGCAAATGCATCATGCAGAGATTGGTGGTTTATTGCATCACATTACATCAATGTTAAATCTTGCAAAAGGCATTGCTGCGAATTACCCAGAACTAAACAGAGATTTACTTCTAGCAGGTGTAATTGTGCATGATTTAGGAAAGCTTCAAGAGATGGCTCGGAATGAACTAGGGCTAGTAACTGATTATACAGTAGAAGGAAAGCTCGTAGGTCATATTGTGTCTGGTGCAATAAATATTGAGCGAGCAGGTAAAAAGCTTGGTATTTCAGAAAATACAATTATGCTTATGCAGCACATGGTTCTTTCTCATCATGGTGAGCCAGAATTTGGCAGTGCTCAGCGTCCTTTGATTCCAGAAGCTGAGGTGTTAAGCACTATTGATCGTCTTGATGCTCGTATGTTTGAAATGTTTGAAGCCTTGCGTGAAATTCCTGTAGGTTCATTTAGTGCAAGAGTTTGGGCTTTAGATAATCGTGAGCTATATAAAGCACGCGAATTTTAATGGATTTATAAAATGGAAATTACTTTAACAATTGATTCAGTTGCATATCGTGGTCCTGGTGTAGGACGTGCAAATGGTTGCGTATATTTTGTTCCTGGCACTTGTCAGGGAGAGGTTGTTCGAGCTCGTGTAACAACACAAAAGAAGAATTATGGAGAGGCAAGAGTTGTAGCAATAGAAAAGGCATCGCCAGAGCGTCTTCAACATGCAGAATGTACATCTGGACGTTATCCAGTGCCAGGTTGTGTTTATGGACACATGAGCTATGATGCGGAAATAAAATATAAGCAAGAGCAATTGCTTAGCTTTTTGAAGCGTCAGGCAAAGCAAGAAAATGCTGAGGATTTTTTACTTGAACCATTTGCTTCTCCACAGCATTTAAATTATCGTAATAAAATAACACTTCACTATGACAGAGGTTTTAAGGGTCGCCCTGTATTAGGTTATTTTGGTGATGATAATGAGACCGTTGTAGAGGTGCCACAGTGCCCATTAGCGGCTCCTGAAATAAATGCAGAGCTTGAAGAATTACGTCAAGACCCACGTTTTACACGTTATTTGGGTGTAGGTGGTTCAGCAATTATTCGCCATACAAAGAAAGATGGTGTTCTTGTTCTACCTCTATCAGTTAATCATCGTTTTAATGAAGAGGAATATCCAATGCTTCATGAGCAGATAAATGCTGGTGAAATTTTAGTTCCTCCTCGTGGATTCTATCAAGTAAATCCATATGTAAGTCCAAAACTTGTTGAATATGTAATGGGATTGGTAGAGCAAATAAAACCTGACAGACTAATTGATATGTATTGTGGTGTAGGTGTCTTTGGTTTAAGTGCAGCACATATTGGAGTACCGGCAATTATCGGATATGATTCTGGTCGCGATGTGATTTCTGTCGCTCAGCAAAATGCAGCGAAGCTTGGACTGAATGATACAAAATTTATTTGTGGCTTATCTGCTCAGATTGCTGACAGTGCATTAAGAAATGCAAAGAAGCGTGGAGGCAAAGCTACTGTAATTGTTGACCCACCAAGAAGCGGTTTAGAGCCAGAGGTAACGGCTGCATTGTGGGAGCATCCAGTTGAAAATCTAATTTATGTATCATGTTCTCCAGATACACTTGCTCGTGATTTAGTGAAGCTGACTTCTGATGGAACATATACAATTCGTAGTGTAAAGTTGTTTGATATGTTCCCTCGAACAGCTCATTTTGAGACTGTTGTTTATTTAAGTCGATAATTGTAACCTTAAAGAATGGCGGATTGATATGACAATAACACTTCCTCAACGAAAAATTCCAATGTATGGCGATTATGATGTTATAGTTGCTGGAGGTGGCTTTGGTGGTGTAGGAGCAGCTCTTGCTGCAGCACGTAATGGTGCCAAAACTTGTTTGCTTGAAAAATCAGCAACGCTTGGTGGCTTGGGGACTGCTGGATTTGTTGTTATTTATTTGCCTATATGCGATGGCTATGGTCACCAAGTAAGCTATGGTATTGTAGAGGAGTTGCTTCGCCTTCCAATGAAGTATAGCCCAGTAAAGCCAAATGGTGCTTGGAATAATAAGGAGCAAGCAACAGAAGAAGAGCTGAAAGCTCGCCGTTATGAGCTTGTTTATCATCCTGCAACAATGTCATTGGGAATGGAGCGTATACTTCTTGAGGCAGGAGTAACAATTTTCTATGATACGCTGATTACAGATATTGTTAAAGATGCGTCTGGTGCGATTACACATGTTGTAGTAGAAAATAAATCTGGTTGTGGCGTATTTGCTACAAAATTTGTTATTGATGGTACTGGAGATGCTGATATTTGTAAATTTGCAGATGAAGAGTGCGAGGTATCAAAAAATAATAAACCAGGAGCTTGGTATTATTCCATTAATACTGATAATGAAATAGAGTTGCGCACAAGACTTTATAATCCTGAGAAGTGCCCAGAGGAGATAAAAACAATGCGACTTGATGGAACAGATTTTCATCAAGTCTCTGAGCATATAATTCGCTCACATGAGCTGTTTTTATTGGATAATGAATTTCATAATGAAAAGCCTCTGTCAGAAACTGGAAAGATAAAATTCTTTCCTGGATTTGTGCCAAGTATGGCATGTTTTTTGATGACTCGCCGCATTGTGGCACCGTATACAATGACAGAGGCAGATATGCATATGTGGCATGATGATGCAGTAGGTATCTTTGCAGATTGGCGTAAGGCAGGACCTGTCTATGCATTACCATATCGTTCATTGTATGCACAACGCACGCCAAACTTGATTACCGTAGGACGCTGTATTTCCACAACTGGTGATACATGGGATGTTGCTCGTGTAATTCCTGTATGCTCAATTTCAGGTGAGGCAGCAGGTACAGCTGCTGCCCTATGTTTGCGCGATAATGTTCAACGCTTTGCAGATTTAAATGTTGGCGTGCTACAAGCTCAGCTAGTTAAAGCTGGTGTGAAGCTTGATCGTTCTCTTGTTGAAAATGTGTATGATGATGCATCAAACATACGACATAAAACAACAAAAACTAATTTTATTTAATTTTTAAAGGATATATTTATGACAATTATTCTTCCAGAAAGAACTGTGCCACAACATGGTGAATATGATGTTATTGTTGCTGGTGGTGGCTTCGGTGGTGTAGCAGCAGCTCTTGCTGCAGCACGTAATGGTGCAAAAACTTGCTTGATTGAAAAATCAGCAACACTTGGTGGTTTGGGAACTGCTGGTTTTGTTGTTATCTATTTGCCTATATGCGATGGTTTTGGTCATCAGGTAAGCTTTGGTATTGTAGAAGAGTTACTTCGTCTTCCAATGAAATATAGCCCAGTAAAACCAAATGGTGCTTGGGATAAACCACAGGAAGCAACAATTGAAGAACTAAAAGCTCATCGTTATGAGCTTATATATCATCCTGCAACAATGTCGCTAGGAATGGAGCGTGTTCTTCTTGAGGCCGGAGTAACAATTTTTTACGATACTCTGATTACAGATATTGTTAAAGATGCAACCGGCGCAATTACACATGTTGTAGTAGAAAATAAATCTGGCTGTGGCGTATTCGCTACAAAATTTGTTGTAGATGGCACAGGTGATGCAGATTTATGTAAATATGCAGAAGAGGAGTGCGAGATAGCAAAGCTTAATAAACTTGCTGCTTGGCATTATTCTTTGGATATTGATAATAAGATTGAGCTAAGACCTCAATCTGTTCATCCATATAACAGCAAAGATCATGTAGCACATCCATGCTATGACGGTACAGATTTTCGCCAAGTCTCTGAGCATCTCATTCGCTCACATGAGTTAGTACTTAACGATACAAATTTACGAAATAAAAAAGCAATAGAAGAGACAGGTAAGGAAAGATTCTTCCCTGCATTTGTTCCAAGTATGGCAAGCTTCAGAATGACTCGCCGTATTGTGGCACCATACACAATGACAGAGGCAGATATGCATGTGTGGCATGATGATGCAGTAGGCATCTTTTCAGATTGGCGTAAGTCAGGTCCTGTATATGCACTGCCATATCGTGCATTGTATGCACAACGTACACCAAACTTGATTACAGCTGGACGCTGTATCTCCACAACTGGTGATACATGGGATGTTGCTCGCGTAATTCCTGTATGCTCAATTTCAGGTGAGGCAGCCGGTACAGCAGCGGCCCTATGTTTGCAAAATAATATTCAATGCTTTGTAGACCTGAATGTTGCTGCCCTTCAAGCTCAACTGGTTAATGCTGGTGTAAAGCTGGACAAAGCTCTGGTTGAAAATATTTATGGATAAGTTCTAGTTTAAGTTTTGTAGAATAGTAAGTGTTATGCATTATCGAACATATAAAAACGAAGTAACAAGATCCAGTGTGATGGCAGGAGTCAAGGAAGGCTCTGATGCTGCGTGGAAGCGATTTTACGATTTGTATGCTGGCTTTATTTATGGCATTGCTCGTTCAAAAGGACTTATGGAGCAAGAGGCAGACGAAATTGTACAAAATGTTATGCTGGATGTTATTTCGCATTTTAAGGGAGATTTTGTATATGACCGTAAGAAAGGGAGTTTTCGTGGTTGGCTAGGCCATTTGGTAGGGTGGCGTGTAAATGATTTACTACGTCAGCGTACTCATATTAGCAATGGAGAAAGGGTTACCTATACTCCTATAGAAGAGGTCAAAATCTCGCAGGATCCAGAACTTGATTCTATGATTGAAGAGGAGTGGCGTGCTGTTACAATAGGTAGGGTGTTAAAGCAACTTCAAGAGGAAACATCGTTAGAACATTTTCAAGTTTTTTACGCTCTTGAAATTGATGAGTGGACTACTGAAAAAGTTTGCAAAACATTTGGTGTAACAAAAGGTAATGCTTATCAAATTCGTAAACGCTTGAGAGATAAATTTGATACTATTTTAAAGCAAGAGCTGAATAATGACGAAATATAAGCTAGGTGAATACACTTTTATAAAAAAGATTGGGGAGGGTGCTTCTGGCACTGTATGGCTTGCACAATCCTCAAAAGAAATATATTATGCGATAAAGATTGTTTCTCGTGATGTTGTCGGAGATGAGGCTTATTCTAGAGAAAAGCGTGGTATATCAATGTATGCACGCCTTCCATGGTTTAGGGGGCTTGTTCCTGTTTATGATTTTTGGGAGGATACAGAAAAGTCTCTTTTTTATTGTGTTATGGGCTTGGCTGATGATGAAAGTGCAGGACGCAATATTGATCCAGAAATTTATAAGCCTAAAACTTTATCTAGCATTATTTCTGGGTGTGTCGCTTTAAAGCTTGATGAATGTATTTCAATTGCCAGAACATTGTTAAGTGCATTAGAATATTTGCAAAAGAATCATTTGATACATCGCGATATTAAGCCAGGAAATGTTTTGATAATAAATGGTGAGCCTGTACTTACAGATTTTGGTTTAGCGATTGATTTTAGAGATGCAAATTCTATTGTAGGCACGCCTGGTTATGTTCCTCCTGAAAATCATGGAACTGTTCAAGGTGATATTTATAGCTTGGGTAAATTATTTTACATTATAAGTACAGGGCGTTCTGTAGAAGAATTTGGATATTCCCCAAGACCTGAAGCTGATATTGATTCTCCGCTATTTCCACGATGGCTGAAAATCATAAATAAGGCTTGTGCACCACGCATTCCTGATAGATATTTTTCTCCACGAGCAATGCTTGAGGATATTGAAGCACTTTATAAAAATCCTCCATCCCAAAATTCAACCAAATCAAAACTATGGTTGGCTACAGGAATTGTTGCTTGTCTGATAGCCTTGTTCATTATTCTGGATAAATTTGTTCCTGTGGGAAAACAAGGAAATGATTCAGATGTTGCTGTTGAAAAGAAAGAACAACCTGAGAATGCTTCAAATCCAGATAAATTACCAGAATATGTTAGTTGGAGAGGAGTGTTAGTAACGCCTGAAAAAGCAAAAGAATTAGAGGAAGAATTTCAAGAGAATCAAAAAAATATTTCTGAGGCATTGGCAGGTTTAA
This sequence comes from Kiritimatiellia bacterium, assembly GCA_017648065.1. Taxonomy (GTDB): domain Bacteria; phylum Verrucomicrobiota; class Kiritimatiellia; order RFP12; family UBA3636; genus RGIG990. The sequence continues at coordinate 30,794 of JAGCJJ010000080.1, forward strand.
ATGGGACCATAAAGTCGGTTAATGAGCAAGTTCAGAAAACTAGGAATATTACAAAAAGAGCAACAGAAGAGGTTCAATCAAGTAATTTTTTAAGCTTAGTTCAATTACCAAATGGATTATACATTGGTAAATATGAAGTTACGCAGAAGCAATGGGAAGCAATAATGGGGACAGATCCTTCTGAGTTTAAAGGAGAAAATCGCCCAGTTGATAGCGTGTCGTGGAATGATGTACAAGATTTCTTAAAACGCATAAATACACATCCTGATGTAAAGAAATATGGTTTAGAAGTAAGACTTCCAACACATGAGGAGTGGATGTATGCATGTTTGGCTGGTAGTACAGGCGATTATGGCTTACTTTCTAATGGTTTACAAGGTGCTTTTGATGATGTTGCTTGGCATAGATATAATTCTGATAGAGAAACCCATATTGTAGGAACAAAGCTACCAAATGCATGGGGGCTTTATGATATGCATGGTAATTTGTGGGAATATACTTCAACAATATCCGGAGATAAGGTAATAGCAGCCGGTGGTTGTTGGGGAAATAGTTATAACTTCTGCACGGCAAAATCTGTGGGTAAAAATAAAAAGGATGATTTTAATAGTAGTACAGGCTTTAGAATTGTTGCTACAAAAAAGCAGCCTTAGCTTTGTCAGATTTGTACATATTACTTCGTATTAAAAAATAAGTATCTTAGAATAATATAATACTTTACTAGGTAACAATTTAAAAATGTAACATTATAAAGGAAATCAAATTATGAAAATCATTAAACTTTCAGCATTAGTTGTAATCTCTATTTCATGTATTATAGAACTATCTGCTCAATCTGCTTATCATTACAATAGCAATGGCAGTTCAGCAGGTCGTTCAAGAACCTCTGGTAATACCACATATTATTACAACAGTAATGGTAGCTCAGCTGGATATTCTAGAACAGTAGGCAACACAACCTATCACTATAATAGTAATGGCAGCTCCGCAGGTCGCTCACAAACCACCGGTAATACAACTTACCATTATAATAGCAACGGCAGTTCTGCAGGTCGTTCACAGACTACAGGAAATACCACTTATCATTACAATAGTAATGGTA
>JAGCJJ010000081.1 GCA_017648065.1 Kiritimatiellia bacterium
GTAAGACCTCGGGGTAAAATGGCTCCGGTGGCTGGATTCGAACCGGCGACCAAAGGATTAACATTCCTCTGCGCTACCTCTGCGCTACACCGGAATAATGTAGCCAGTCTGCTCAATCACAAACTGAATGCGTAAAATTTATCATAATTCGGGTACCAATGTCAACACAAAATATTAAATATTTTAAAAAAATTTGATTTTGTAATTTGCAAAAGTAAATGCACCTCTTTTGGTGCATTTAGTCGTGCAATGGTGCATTTAGTTTTGCAATCTACAAAAATTTGATTTGTTATTTACTTTGTCTAGTGACCTTTTTTATGTATATTAAAGGGAAATATGATTAAACTAGTAAATTTTTTAACACAAGCATAATCTGGCCATACTCAATGTCTTTAGCATATGCAAACTGCTTGCGATACTTCCCCCACATCGTTTTGAGTTCTAAGCTTTCTTCTATGTTATGAAGAATATCGGAAACATTTGCAATTTGATGAGCAGTGTCGCGATGATTTGCCGTTGCCATCAACGCATTTTCAAATACCGCTTTATCAAAGCTCTGTGTTGTAGCAAGTATATAGGTATCGTAAAAATCTCTTGGACGGATATTGAACACGCCACGCCGCAAAATAGTCTCTACCTTTTCTGCCATAACGGTTTCAATGTTGTATGCCCACAGATTGTAGGACTTCTCTTCATCAAACATTTCAGAGAAGCTATATTGCACCGCATGGGGAGTAATTGCGTCACCCGTAGAAATATCAATGTTCAGCGGTGTCAGCAGAGTATCAAACTTGGCATTCAACATCACGCGGAAGCCACCGTAAATATCATCTTCGCGGATGGGTGAAATTGTTCCGATCTCAAATAAAACACCATCATCAAAAGTGAGTGCACAAATATCTTCCAACGCACTACAAATTGCTTCTGGTGTAAGTGGCAGATTTTTAAGCGTGGCATCCATATCCATAGTTGCACGATTATCGAGTCCAACTATACCAGCTACCAGCATACCTCCCTTTATAACAAACTTCTCTTTGTATTCGGAGGAAGAAAGACGGACAAGCAGTCGCTCAAACATATAGTTCTGCAAAATGACCTGTGCAGGGAGATTCTTCTGTTTGGCGATATTACGAATTTTAGCTTTTAGGCTCATCGTATTACTCATAGAAGCACCTCCAAATACTGATGCAGGATATTGGATACCCCCATATTCTTCGCATAAGAATTCAGTTTATTTAAATCCTTCTTTGGGTTTACAACATACCGTTTTAATGCCGCAATAAAAGTTTCTGTTCCTAGTTTGTTACGGCTACGGATTATATCACAGATTGTGCGTTCAAGGTCGTATGCAGGAACATCATTCCCAGCGGGTGTTCTCATAATTGTTTTGCCAAGCTCAAACAAATCAGGTTTGATGTAATACACCTTACATTCAGATTTGATTGCTGCAGAAGGAATGCAACCAGACGGTGCGGTAACCGTATGCTCAAATGGAGTACGATCAGAAATTCCGTGAAGGTAAAGAGCTGTTTCGTGAGAAAAAATAATCCTTTTGGAACGATTGCTAATTGCCAATAATTCATCCTGCATATCATCAGGAAGAATATACTGCCCTTTTACAATACGATAGATTTTATTGGCTCTACATAACTTATAAAGAACAGCCTTAGAAATACCGTATTTAGCTGCAATGGATGTTGATATAATTCCACCGTACGATTTTGCAATATTAAGAAATACAGTATTATAATCCATAATCCCACCTCCAATAATAATTATCGCATAATATTATAAATAAAATTACGATGAAAGTCAACGAACAAGCTATTGAAAAACGAAGAAATGTTGATTATTGACATCATATTAGTGTATAATTTATGGCTCAAGCTATCAAATGATGGGTTTAAAACGTAAACTAACGGAAGTCCAGTGAAAATCTGGCACGGTTGCGCCGCTGTGTGTGGTAGTAATAATTCAGTTAGCCACTCTGCTATTAGCTCAATTCCAATGCTAGTAATGGAGGAAGGTGAATTATTATGCTAATCCATGAGTCAGAAGACGAGTCTACGAAAAGCAAGAAACAATGGTTGTCTCTTGTGCCCGCATATTGATGGTCGCAAAGGAATTACAAATGAAGAACATATTAAAATACTCTGTGGGAGTAGCGGCTTGCTGCTACTCTTATTGGGCACTTGGTACATTTACTCTTGATGACATTCACTACTGGGTTGGCGAAGGCACAAATAAAGCCGCTATCGTAATCGATTGGAACGACAACTCTTCCCCCGCCTCACTATGCTGGGGATATCGTTGGAACGGAGCACCTCGCTCTGCGACACAAATCCTGAAAGAAATTGCAGAAGCTGATAATCGCTTACACGCAGCTATTTCTACATCTACATGGGGAAGCAGTCTGGATTTTATTGGCTATGATGTAAATGATAATGCAAGCTATTTCTCTAATAGCAAATCAACAGATTCTGAAGATTGGTGTTCTTCAAAACCGAATACTCACTATTGGTCTCAAAACTTTGCAATGAACCCACAATCCTTTGACTCTGCCACATGGGAATATTATTCTACTGGTATTGATGGTCAAATGATTGAAAACGGAACTTGGTATTATGCAAAATATATTAATTGGACAACTTATGAAGCATCAACACCAGCTGTTGTTCCAAATGCTGCAGAATCTCCATTTGGATATTCAATTCTCTCAGCATCTACTGAAGCATACAGCTATAATAACTCAAAGAATGCGTTGGGTCGTCCTACAACATATATGAATTTTGAATATGGAGGTGTAGTAAATCCTATTAACTCATCTTGGGGAAATGATGAGCTTTATGCTATCGTTCAATATGAAGAAGAAGTTCCATCATATGTCGCTATAGAATTCGATCATCGCGTTTATGATGATCCACAAAATCCATATGGTCAGGATTTCATTGTATTTGGTAATGCTTTCCTTTCATATAGAGGTAATGGTTCCAGCTACTATTCTGAAAATTCAGATCCAAATAATTTCACAATCAATCCTGTATGTATGAGCGAGCAAGCAGAAGTTGAAGTCAGCCAAGATGGGGAAAATTGGTACTCAATTCCTAATGCACCATACGCCGATGGATTTGCTCCAACTCTAGGCTATACATATGATACAACCGCACCTGATTCAACATTGTTTAATGGTAATCTTTGGTGGAGCAAACGAACTGATCCTACTCTGCCACTGCCACCTACTCTTACTTCCAGCGATTGGTCAAATATTACTTTAGCTGAGCTTTGCAAGCGCTATAATGGCTCTGCAGGTGGCACTGGCTATGACATCTCTGGTATAAAGAAACTTTCAGCAGATGAAACAGGCCGTAAATGGATTAAATATGTTCGCATCAAACCTGTATTTGAGGATTATGATGACGAAGGCTATCCTCTATTCTCTGAGCCAGAGATTGATGCAGTTGCCGATGTTGCTCCAATGCAACCTTATCAATTATGGGTAACAAAGAACTTTAGTTTTGCTGATGCATATAAAACAAATCTGACTGCTCGTGGCTGTGTCGGTCAAAATGGTAATTCAAATTTTGTAAATGCTGCATTTGACAAATCTCCTTCAGAGAGCTTCTCTCCAGAATTTGAAATTACATCATTTAGAATTGAAAATGGCAAAGCATTCTTCAAAACATCATTAGCAAATCCTTGCTATGACACACTACGCATCTCTAAGAACAGTAAGCTAGATGCACCAAATTGGAATACAAAGATAATCCCTCAATACAATCCTGATACTAAGGAGTATTCTATTGAGTTGAATGATGCGAATGCACAACAATTCTTTAAGCTTAAGCTTTGCGAATAATGAACAGACTTACTAAAGCACAAAACAACAGAGGTTTCACTTTAATTGAACTAATAACTGTCATTGCCATTTGTTCGATACTTATGGCAATGATAGGCTATGGTGTAATTTATGCAAGAGAGAGCTCACGCAGTGCAAAATGTAAATCTAATCTCAAAAATCTGGCTCTTGCAACACTAACTTATGCTACGGAAAATAATGACACATTTCCTTGGGGAAAGAAAAATGTGGCAGGGTACAAATATTGGTGTTGGGATTTTGTAATCACATCAGATGGAACAGTAATGCCTGGAATTATTTGGAATTATTCTGTAGATAAAAAACTACTGCAATGTCCAAGTTTTATTGGCGGCCAATCTAATACTGAAAGCGACCCATATACTGGTTACAATTATAATTGCAGCTTTATTGGTAAAGTGGAAGGCGACTCTGGCAAGCGTAAAAGTCCTGCAAAGCTTTCGCATTTAAAGAAGCCAGATAGAACTGCTCTTTTTGGTGATGGCGAATTTAGTGGTGGTGCAAATAAATTTATGCGATCCCCAAAGCGTAGCACAAAACATGATTCTTCAGGAACAAATATTCGCGAGGCAGGAACGCAGGGATATCGTCATCACGGCAAAACAAACATTGCATTTTGTGATGGCCATGTAGAAGAAATTTCTGATGTATACAACTCAAGCGGTGAGCCAGGTTTTGTATCACAACGCAGCGGATTCATATCTCCAGACAATTCTCTTTACTCGCTTGAGTAATCAAGAAATCAATAACAAAACATACGCAGCATTGACAGAATTTTATTCTGAATGCTGCGTGAGTAAAGTGGCTGGATGCTAATGTAAAATTATTTGTTTGAGATTACTTACCACCGTAAAGCTTCTGGATAAGATAGAAGCTTTGCTTTGGGCGGCGATATTCGTCTAACAAACCTGCAAGATTCGTACCAAATGGCTTACAACGAATTTGTCCTTGATTTACATATGACTTAGAATCAAAGAATTGCCATATTGCTATACCAGTAAAGCGAGATGAATTTAGAATTGGTGTAACTATTGCCTCTAAGAAATCACACTGAAATTCCTCTGTCCATTGAGCGCGACCATAGTCATGTTTTCCAAAAATACCACAGGTGCCTGTTTCGCTCATAATCAAAGGCTTGTCAGTAAATTTTTCTGCAAATAGTTTTTCCAAATAAGGAATATCCTTCTTTACAAAATCCAAATAATGTACGCCATTAGCAAATGGTCCGCACCAACCAGGATAGCGATTTATAGAAATTACATCAACCAAATCAAAGCACTTATCATTCTCAGTGCGATTACATGCATAGGTTACCAAACGAGAAGCATCCATTCCACGAATTGTATTTACTAATGTTGTATAGAAAGGAATACTTTCATCTGCAGCAGAATCGCCTTCGTTAATAAATGCCCACATAATGATTGAAGGATGATTTATATCTCTCCAAACCATTTGCTTTGTTGCTTCTACAGCTTCTTCAAGAACCTTCTCATCTAGGAAATCTGAAGTAGGATTACCCCAGCCCAAGCTCTCCTCCCAAACAAGAAGACCGAGCTCATCGCAGAAATCAAACATGCGTGGATCATGAGTATAATGTACGCAACGAATAAAATTACAGCCGAGTTTCTTTGCCCAGATTAAATCGTCAAGAAGTAACTGAGTATTTTGTACTGGGCCTAGCTCTGGATGTGCTTCGTGCTTATTAACGCCTTTTAGAAAAACTGACTTGCCATTCAGCAAAATCTTTTGTTTATCGGTAGTGATTGTACGAATACCAAAACGAGTAACAATTGACTGATTATTAAACCAAACACGTACTAAATGAAGATTTGGGGACTCAAGAGACCATACCTTAAAGCTAGGTACTTGAAGCTCAAGCGTTGTTTTCCCATTAATAATCTCAAGAGAATATGTGGCAGGGTTTGTACCTGCACCTGCTGTTGGCCCATCAAATTCAATATCAAAAGAATATGTTCCATCAGCCAAATCTGTTGTAGAAATCTCTAGTTCAACTGTACCTGTTTCTATTGATTTAGTAAATACAGCAACTCGTTCAATTCGACCATTTTTAGGAAGTTTACGAAGAGTTACGCTACGATAGATTCCTCCATAGCCCCAAAAATCTGCCCAAGTATGGAATAGAGATGACTTTTGAGATTCAAAGCGACTATCTACAATTGCAACAATCGTATGTTTACCTTCTTCAAGAGAGACAATTGAAGAAAAAGGAGAATATGCAGAAAGAGACTCTGCCACAAGCAATCCGTCAATATAGAATCGAACTGCAAGTCCGGCACCACCGCAATAGAACTCATATGAGCCGGACTCTGCCACAGAAAATTCTGTTTGGTATGCAGCTACTCCCTTTTCATTAACATGCAATGGAGATAAATCAAAAACACCAGGAACAGCTCCCTTTTCATCATACTCAATTGCATCAACAGTATCTGGTATAGTATCACCCAGCCACTTAAAATTCCAAAGTCCATCTAATTTAGTTGCTGGTGATTCTGGGAAAAAAGGGAATTCTATATTCATAATTGACTCCTAAATAATAAATTGTTTTGTTATCACAATTATATAAAAAAAGCGACAATATATGCAATAAAAGATTAAATCAATCAAATTTGGATTAGACCTAAATCCGACAAATATACCAAAAAATTAGATAAAGTATCACAAGTTCTTGAAAAAACTTAAAAAAGAGTTAGTATTCAAGCTAAATCATGCCTACCCTTCGTTTTCTTCCAATAATCCAAAACGAAGTAAACATGGCAACTAGTATAACAATTGGAACTACAATCCATAGAATTTGATGTGCAACTACAGCTTGATAATAAAGCGTTGCCACACACCAACCAAGTACTGTGAGATATCCAACAAATATTGTGCCATAAAAACTGCCTAGCTCACGCCATGCAGCACCTGTTGCAGCAATACATGGCACATACAATAAGATAAACAATAAATATGCAAATGCTTGATGCTTGCCTTTAGAGAATGCCTTACGTAAATTAGGAAAAACAGATTTATCTGACTCATATGTCTCAGCAACCTCAGCCTCATCAGAAGAAATATCTCCAGCACCTACAGGATCTGTAAACCCTGTAAAAATGTCCTTGAGATTTGTTGGAATAGTTGCAAATGCTTCTTTAATTCCTCCCCAGAAACTAAAACACTCGCCTGCGCTTGAAGGTTCTTCAGTTACATTAGTAGCACCAACATCATCGTCTAACTCTCTAGCAAATTCTGAGCTTTGTGAATACAATGATGTCATTGTACCAATCACAGCCTCTTTTGCAAATAATCCTGTAAAAATAGAAACTGTTGCCGGCCAATTATCCTTATCTACTCCCATTGGCTCAAAAACTGGCGTTATAGAACGACCAACTGTTGAAAGAATAGAATTTGAAGAATCTTCATTACCAAAAGAACCATCCTTACCAATAGAATTTAATACGCCTAGAATCAAAATCATTGGTACAATAAGTTTACCGGCACGTGTGATAAATATTTTCAGACGGTCCCAAGTTCTGATAAATATTTGACGTGGGTAAGGAATATGATAAGCAGGAAGCTCCATAATGAAGCGAGATGGCTCTCCCTTGAATAATGTGCTTCGTGTCATAAAGCCAGTAAAAATGCCTAGCAAAATACCAGCCAAATATACAAAGAAAACCATTAAGCCAGGATTTTCACTAAAGAATGCAGCACCAAACACAACCCATACAGGAAGCTTTGCTCCGCATGACATAAATGGCGTCATGAAAATAGTTAGGAAACGATCACGCTTACTTTCCAGTGTACGTGTACTCATGATAGCAGGAACCGTACATCCAAATCCAACAAGCATTGGTACAAATGATTTTCCTGGTAAGCCAAGCCAACGAAGCAACCTATCCATAACAAAGGCAGCACGAGCCATATAACCAGAATCCTCCAATATGGCCAAGCACATAAACATAAAGAAAATTGGAGGAATAAAGGTTGCTACAGTTTGCAAGCCGGCACCAACACCATCAGCGAGTATTACCTTCAACCATTCAGGCGCACCAAGTGTTTTTAACAAGCAACCGAAACCATCAACAAATATTGTTCCTGTTGCAATATCAAAGAAATCAATAAACGCACCACCAACGACTTGGGTTAGCCAAAATACGACATACATAATTCCCAAGAATATAGGTATACCAAGGAAACGATTCAAAACAATTTTATCCAGCTTCTCTGTAAAGTGTGGTTTCTCTTCTGGAACAATAAGAGCATTTACACAGATGCGGTCAATTGTCTTATAACGAGCCTCAGCCAAGACAACATCTGCTGGCTGGCCTAATTCCTTCTGAATTTGCTTTTTTGCTGCTTCAATTACAGTCTCATCATACTCACCACAGTCCTCTGCCACTGCTTTGATATGTGGACCATTTTCCAGTAGCTTTGTTGCGACAGTATAAGCAGAGATATTCAGTGCTTCAGCTGTTTTTGTTAATGTTGGAACAAGCTCAGCAACAACCTTCTCCATAGCTGTTGGCAGAACAACCTTTGCCTGACATAATGGTTTTGTATCGCCTAGTTCAGAAACAAGCTTTTCTAATTTTTTAATATCAGACTTTTTGGAACCACTGACAGGGATTACAGGCACTCCAAGACGCTGCGAAATTTTATTTAAATCCAACTGAATTTCGCGCTCATGAGCAATATCCATCATGGAGACAGCAATAACTGTTGGGATATCTAGCTCACGGAGTAATAATGTTAAATAAAGGCTTCTTTCAATACATGTTGCATCAACAACATTAACGACGACATCTACCTCACGGGAAAGCAAGAAAGTGAGGGTCGCTTTTTCGTCTTCGCTTGTTGCGAGCAATGAATAGATGCCAGGAGTATCAACGACCTTAACGATTGTATCTTTATCAATATTGAAGAAGCCATCCTTCTTCTCTACGGTTACGCCAGGCCAGTTACCGATATGCTGATGAGATCCGGTAAGTCCATTAAAAATTGTAGTTTTTCCACTATTGGGATTACCAACTAAACCAATAGTTAATTTAGGCTTTTCCATATATTTAATTTCACCTTAGACTTTTTTTATTTGCAAAATATCAGCTTCTGAACGGCGTAGAGACAAATGATAGCCACGTAGGGAAAACTCGACAGGATCACCAAGAGGGGCAACATTTATCAATTTAATTTTTGTCCCTGTGATTAGACCAAGAGCTAAAATTTTTGCTCTATATGTAGCATTACCATCATTGTAGCCAGTGATTTCTGCAACATCCCCTAGCCTCATTTCTGATATTTTCATTAAGAAAAGACCCTTCTTTTTGTTAGACGGGTATAACTTTATCATATCTAGAGCAACAGAATCAAGTAAAAATGTTAGTTTAATTTAACTTTTTTATGATTACTTTATATATTAATCTAAATTTAGCTATCAAGCGTCTATTTTGAAATTACTCAAATGGATATTTCACGCCCCACTGTGCACGAAGTGTATCCATAATTCTTAGCTCATTAAGAGTCGTACTCCAAGGGGTTTCCTCTGTCTCACATTTTCCAGCCTCAATGGCTTTAATCATACTACGAATTTCATACTCATAGCCGTTATACTCGAATGGAAATTTTTCCGTGCGAATTACACAATTCCCATGTTCTATCACAATCTCTTCACACACCAGCATTTTCTCACATATAATATGCCCCTTTGTGCAATTAATCCTAGCTGGAGCTCCACCAAATGCCGTCATGGAAGAGCCAAGCATTGCCATACGCCCATCCGCATATTGAAGAGTAAAGGTTTCGTGTTCATCAACTCCCTTATCTGTTAACACCGCCGCACTGGTTATTTTTACAGGATCCTCCCCAAAATATAGCATCGCATAATTTAATGGATAAATACCTAAATCAAGTAATGCTCCACCAGCAAGCTCAGGTAATGCCATACGCTCTTTAAAACTTATAGGTGCACAAAAAGAAGCCTCAATATAACGAGGCTCACCTAATTCTCCACTTTCCAAAATCTCACGTATACGCTTCACACATGGCATAAACCGAGTCCAAACAGCTTCACACACAAATAGACCACGTGCCTTTGCTTTCTCAAAAACAATACGTGCCTGTTGCTCATTTACAGTAAAAGGCTTTTCACATAAAATGTGCTTACCATGCTCAATGCACATCAACATCTGCTCAAAATGGTGTGAATGTGGTGTTGCAATATATACAACATCTACGGCTGGATCAGAAAGCAACTCTTCATAGGAGCCATATGCCTTTGCGAAATTAAACTTTTCTGCTATAGCTGTCGCCTTTTCAAGAGAACGAGATGCAACTGCATAAGGCTCTATTTCATTACGCAAAAAATTATATACACCTGCAAGCTTTGTTGCAATATTACCGGCACCTAAAATTCCTAGTTTTAACATAATTACTATTCCTTTCCTTAAAACTAATCCATTGGTATTGGTTGTTCAGGGTCAAGCTCTGGCAACTCAGAAGATGGATCTTCCATAATAATTGTTACAGGAGCACTGACTGGCTTCTCTCTTGACACAATTAGCTTTATTGCAAATAACGCAATTAATATCATAGCCAAAATTATAATTGAAAAAACAAGAGCAGTTATTCGATGATACGTAACACATAATGCAAAAAATCTATGCTCCATTAGCCAAAGCATTCTCTTGCGCTTTTTAGGAGATATTGTCTTTGGAACTGTAATTGCATTGTCTGTATTAGCAAGAAGAACATTGACTATGCTTTTATACTCCTCTAAATCTGCGCGACAGTTCTCGCATATCGCCAGATGCTCATCCAATTTACTCTTTGTGGCAGGGTCAAGTTCGCCTGAGCAATATGCAGAGAGGTTTGCCTTAATGTCGGCACACTGACTGCAGAATTTTGCTTCTACGTCATCCTTTGTGCTATTCATTGTTCTTACCTCCTAAGCTTGCCGCCAGCTTTTTCATTGCCGTATGTAAAATAAATCCTACATTTGTTTCACTTAAACCCATTGCTGCTGAAATCTCTTTATAACTCATCTCCTCATACACCTTCAGCAGCACCACCTCACGCTCCTTATCTGAGAGTCGCAGTAAAGCCTCCTCCAATTTCAAAACCAGATCTGGCGATATTCGGCTTTCTCCTCCTCCTTGATGAGTTACTGGCAAATCATACTCACCACGTTCCTTTTGATGGTCCTCATGCAACTTATTAAGTCTAATCTCTCGGCGCACCCAATCAACCGCTTTACCATGAGCAACCTTATGCAGCCACGAATTCATTGCCGGACCATCAACAAAATCGCCTTCCCAATCAGCAGAAAGCTTTATGAATGTATCTTGAACAATATCCTCAGCAGCAGAAGGATTACCAGTAATTCGAGTTACATACGAAAGTAAACGAGACTCGTATGTGGCAAGAATTGCTTCTAGAGTATTAGGACTGGGCTTGTGTCGTCTATAAAATAACATTATCAAACCCCTCTGCCTATAGTGGGCGCCTTAGTGCTTCATGACGCAATCTAGAATTTTTCATAAATTCAGCAAAGCGTCGTGCAAAGCCTAAAAGATCAACTTCTGCAAATGCATATTCTGTTGCTCTTAGCATCTTATTTTCTAAATTCGGATTACGTGCGAGCTCTTCCAAATAACGAGGAATAATATCATTGTATGGTTGCTTACGTTCTAAAGGAGCTCCACGATGTAAATAATATACAAGACAATGGGCCAGTGAATAATTAAATTCTGCATTACCAGAATAAAATGCCTTATAGTCCATGGACAAAAATGAGCGCAAGTATGCTTCCAGCTCTGTAATTGATAGATTCTTAATAACAGACAATACCTTTTGGAAATGGGTATCATCTTCCAGAATAAAAATTTTACCTCTGTCAATCTTTGTGGATTCAAATGTTGTGGCGTGTCCTTCATTAAACCATGGAGATGTATTTAAGCAACCAAATGCCAGATAAAAATATTGATGCAAACCCTCGTGGCGAATAATCTTACTGATAATTGAATGCTTATAGCTTTCACTTTCTGTAACATTACGAATTACAAGTTCTACGCGGCCAGAGGTAAAAATACCAGCGGTTTGCCGTGCGCTTAAACCAACAAGAGGTTCATCTTCCAAATACTTGATATATTCCTCTGTTGTAGCAAAAAATCTCACAATTCCAACATCCATCTTATCAACACCATCAAACGGAGGGAATAGTTTAACATAATAACTACGCAAAAGTTCTAGCTCGTTCAATATTTCTTCTGCAGCTCGCTCTGCTCTTGCATGATTTGAAATCATTATGTAATTATCTGATTCCATATACCACCAATCGCTAAGTGCCTCAATACTTTGCTTTGCTCGTTCACGCACAGGTGAATAAGGATACTCTTTAACAACTTTAGAACGATTTTTATTTACAGAATATGGACCATTAGATGTACCCTGTGGCACTCCGGAAATTTTACGAATTAAACCTTCTTGAATATAACGATTATCTTCATTTGACAAAGGATTAGTTGATGAAAACAAAATGCAAAACCAATTTTGAGGAGCGTTATTTTGTCCAGGGAACCGTTTATTCAATCTAAAGAAGCAAGCATAGTAATTTTTCAAATTAACTGGAATGCAGTATGCCTCCTCTACTCGTTGATTGCCAAATTTTACATCTATTGGACTTCCTGCCACCTGCAGGCCAGCATAATCTTTTAACCATTGAACTAATTGATTTTTCACGACAAGGAATCGTTCTGAATTAATTTTTTCCGATTTCTCAGAAATCATTAAATCGAAGCCTCCTTGTTTTACATCCGTACCTCTGAATTCTTGTGGGAACAGAATTGTGCATCGTGCAAGCTGCAAAATATTAGCATGAGGATCAACCCAAGCACCAATATGCTGTGTACCTAACCAAAGTTCCTCTGCACTATATCTCTTCTCAAGCCAAACATCAGCTCCTCGAGAAAATTGGTATACAGAAACTTCGGGTGTTTTAAGTGGTTCTTGCCGAGAACCCTGCATAATTGGAAGAGAAACTCCAACAGAGCCAAGAGATTCAACCTTACCAAATTTAAATGCTACTTGAGAAAGTGCAAAATTACAAAACAAAATTGCGCAAAGCAGTAAAAATACTTGTATCCTTTGTTTCATAATTCCCTTTCTAAAGCAATATAAATTCTTTGCTTTCCCAACAAACTTAGATTATCCAATAACATCACATATGAATTAATTAAATTAGAAATCAATTAAATTAATGCATAAAAGATTAAACGGGTTATTTATAATACTTATTTTCCTTCCGGAGCTGCAAGGGCTCCATCATATATTTCAAGAGATTCTATTGCTTCACCTAAAGCCTTAAGTTCATTTCGTAGCTTTGTTGACACCCCAGAAACAGCACTATAATAAATTAAATCATCGCGAACATCAATTGTAATTGTAATCGAAATAAGCTTATCAATAGCACTCTTACGAACCTCGCTTGCCAAAGCATCTGCTACGGAATTTACAAATGTGGTTCTCTTCTGTTTAAAGCTATTAGGATTATGAGGGCAATCAAATTCTGCAATACGCTTTCCATCCAAAAGAACAGAGCCCTTCATAGAATCACCACTTCTATCAAAAACAATCACGCAATCCAGAAGAATTTTCTCTTTCTCTTCAGGTGGATTTTCAGGAGTTTCTTCTATAGGTTTTTCCTCTGGCTTAACTTCCTCTTGTTTTTCTTTTTCTAATTGCTCAAGAAGTGTCTTTGAAAGAAGCTCAATTTTTTGAAGTGTACTTGGGAATAAATCTGCATAACGATTATCATCTTCCTTTCCTTCTGGGAATTGGACTACAATCATTCGCTCCTCAACCCAAGAAGTACTTACCTTAGAAACAAATATTTGAATTATTTGTTCCATAGGTGGAAGCTGTTGCATATTTTTTACTTCATTACGAACAGCTGGGAATGTATTATCTACAAGACGATGCTGAGCTGTGCGAGCCTCACTGCCTTGATCAAAGCCATCAGTAATTGCGCCAATAACAAGCTTTGAAGTTTCCTCAAGAATTACGCGCTGCTCTTCTATGCGAGCAATTTTTTCTAAGCCACTTAGCTCCTTCCAATTATCAAGAGTTTTCTTAAAATTAGGCTTTTCACAAACAGAATCAACTAATGAAGATTCTGGGTACCAAGAGCCATTTGCCAGCTCCACAAACATTCCTTCAAATTGCTTTTTAGCACATTGCTTACGCACTTCCTTTAACAAAGGAGTAAGCTCACGCTTTAAGCGAGCAACTGCTGGAGCTTGCTTTGTTTTTTCATCATAGCCATTGATAAATATTGTCACCTCATCACGTTCATCAGGCTTAGCTGCATCAAGTATAGCCTTAAAGCCTTGATCACAAAGCTGCTTTTGAAGCAATGGCATAAAATGCTTTTCTGAATCTTCTAACTTACGATGCTTTTCTGGAGATGCATCAAGTTCGCGTTGAACTGTTGCAGCATCAAGCTGAAGAGAAATTGTATTAATTTTATCCTCATAAAGGCGAAATGCACGAATACGAGAAAGCTCAGCAAGTTTTTCCATTACACTTGGGAATATCGCATAAATATGCTCTCCCTCTTTAGCAGATGAACGGCGACGTCCAAGTTCATCATTAAGCTTTTTCTCAAGCTCTTTTGCAATACGGCTTGGAGCATAACCATCTACACTTGTGCGTTCAACATAATTACGCTGATTATCACGCTGTTTATATGCTTCATCAAGCATTGGTTTAACTATCTGATCTGAGATAAAACCAAGATTTTCTTGAAAGACTGTTTCCTTTTGTGCTTTAGCAACACGCTCTGTCATACGAGCCAAAAGCTCATCGCGAGAAAGCTCATCAATTTCTTTTTCTGAAGGGCGAACTGTTGCTGTAAGGCGCTCTGCTTGCTCCTTGCAAGCACGTGTCCGGGCATCAGTAAATACAGCTCCATACTTGTGTTCTATTGCATTAGCAAGCAGCTCATCAGATGGCTGCTGAGCTACCTCTAAAAATTCAGCTCCAAAAACTTCAGAGCGTGACTTTGGTGCAGCTAATCTATCAAGAATAACTTCTGCCTCTGCCTTAAATTTTTCTTTAATTGATGAAGTATAAACCTCTTGAAGCTTTTCCTTTGCTACACCTGGTTCAGCATGTGTGGCAGTGTCTGCAACCATTGCATCAAATACAGGAGCAGAATCATTTGCCTTAGCATAAATTTCATCATTAAGCTTAGCAAGTACCAGGCTTGCAGCAAGCTCAGCTGTGGCACGGTCATGCTCCAAACGTGCAGCGTCAGCACCATCAGTTGCTGCTAATACTGGCATTGAGCTGAAAATTGCAGCTCCAACAACACCAGCTACGAGAATAAATTTCAAATGCTTAAACAAATTTCTCATTTCAACATCTCCACTCCACCAGCAAAGCCTTTAAGCACACTGAAGCTATATGCACTTAATGCATCAGATAGCTCAGTCAAAAGAAGCATACGCTCTGTCTCATTTGCTTTAGAATATTTTTCAAGAATTGCTGAAACCTTTGGGTCAGAAATTGATTGCGGCTTTTGCATCCAATAACGCTGCAACAAAGAAGCACAAGAAACCTGAACTGCGCGAACGCGTTGCTTATAATTATCAATATTCAAATTTGCTGCTTCATCAAGCCATGCTGTATTTTCTTTTGATAGCTGTGCTGTAGAAATATCTGCAATTTCCATTACACGAGCAAGCCATGCCTCGCGAAGTGCTAACACATCCGCATAATCTTGTCCTGCATTAGCTGCACTGGAAAGAAATGCTGCTTGATAAATTGGATCAGAAGTAAGCGCGCCATTAACAATCAATTTCTTTGCTGGAACAACAGCGGCCTTATCTACCGAACTATCTTCCACTGCTTCTGGATAAAAAACATTTAATCCGTAGCGTGCACCATATTCAATATTTACAGCATCTACTGCAAGCTCAAGCTTTTGACGCTGAACCTCCAATAATTGCTCCTCTTGCTCCATTCTAGTTTCAGTGCGAAACATAAAGTATGCAATCATAAAAATCATCATGATTGCAAAAGAAATTTGCAATAGTAGTCCCTGTAGCTCATCAATACTAAAGGATGATGCAGACCGTACATCTGCAAAATTTTTAAGAATTAGCTTATCCTTCTTTTTCACTAGCTCTATCCTAAATTCGTTCTACAAGACTACTCAACATTAAATGCTGACTTAATTTTTGTCAATAGCTTCTCGGACTTAGCTGCACGACCCTCAGCCTCTTCAAGCTGCTTTTGCGTTAGCTTCAAATCGGCTTCGCGAGCAAGCTTCTCTGCTGTAAGTGCATCAAGCTGTTTTCTAAATTCTGCCTGAGCCTTTTCATTTGCTTCTGCTACTCGAGCAGCCTCTGCCTTCAGCTCAGCAATATTTGCTGTAAGAGCATTTACCTTGCCACCTAGCTCTGCAGCAGTTGTGCGAACTGCATTTCCTGCCTCAACCTCAGCAGTCAGTTTTCCACGCAAAGTATCGTTATCAGCAACAACGCGCTCAAGCTCTGTCTTTATTGTATGCTGAGTAGCTTGAACTCCATCTACAAGCTGAGTAACATCGCCTAATAAAACCACCATATCAGAATGACTCTTCTCTACAGCACCAAGTCGTGTAGTAAAAGCTTCCTCAAATCGTTGTTGTCGTTCTTCCATATTAGCAGCAACTTGTTCAACATGCTTTGTCAATCCATCAACTGCTGTAATCATTCTATTCTCAAAAGTTTTACAAGCCTCTTCACCTGCTGCACCCATTGCGACAAGCTTTTGCTTTGCTTCTTCAACAGCTGTTGAAAAGCTTTCAAGATTATCACGCTCAGCAGACCATGCCTCATGAAGTCCTGCAGCACCACCACGCAAACGCTCCAATAGATCAATCAAATCAGCATCCTCAGCCGCTGTTAAATCCTCCTCAACTAATAGTTTCTTTAACAGAGGACGAATAATTGGATGATCAATTACAAACACCCAAATTACAGCTGTAAGTGTGGAGAACAAGGCTGTGTGCAAACACATCATCAAATCTGTCATAGCAACAGATTCCATGTCGTAGTAACCAATGATGATAATGCCCCACAAAGTACCTATCAAACCAAAAGCAACATTTAATTGGTCATACCCTTTGAAGAATGGAAAATAATCTATAGCAGAAATTTCCTTATGGCGCATAATGCGAGCAATGCCAATTGTAATTAGCAAAAAGCCTAAGAATGGGATTAATGTTGTTGCACCAGAATAGTCAACAGCAGACCAATCAAGCCATGGAATTAATCCTGTAAAATCAGTTTTTAATGCAGCCGCATCACCACCTGATATAGCAAATGCTTTCCACCACTTAACAATAACAGAAAGGTTATTTATAAAAGCCAATCCTGTGAGTATTGTTAACAAAAGACTAAAAGACAGACAAAAAAAGTAATTTTTCTTTTTCATAATTTCTGTTTACAACAATAATACTTTCTATACCATCCTAATACAAAAGGCTCAAGCTAACAAACCCAAAAATTCAATTCCAAGTTACATTCGCTTAAGCCTAATATATCACCATTAAAACTATATTTTATTATTCACAAGGCGTAACGCCTTTTTTGAGAATAATATTTCCATATTTACGCGTTTCACTAGTTTGAACAATAAGAAAAGCTTTCTTTGCTCTTTCATAAAAAGCAAAACGCTCCATACGTGATAATTTATATTCACCATTACCTGTCTTCTTGAAAGCCTCAAGATAAGAGTCTTCAACAGCGGAATCCAGAGCATCTCCAGGAACTGCTTCCATTGTTACAATTGGAGAATCTACATATGCATCTAATTCAAACAATGGCAATATTGCATAAAGAAGCTGCTCTACTGTAATACCATCTGCTCGAACAACAACATTAGAACCAAAAGTCTCTGCAGGGAAATGTGCATCAGCAAGAACTAGCTCATCACCATGTCCCATACGATACATTGCAGAAAGCAACTCTGGACTAATCAGAGGAGAAATTCCTTTTAACATAAAAAATCCTTTATTGTGTAAAAATTAATTTAACCTTAAATTACAGAACTATGAATTACTTCAATCTTTCTTCAAGTTCTTTGATCTTAGCTTTAAGTGCCTCAATCTCTGACTTCATGCGATCAATCTGCTTTGGCATCATAATGAGTTTCATTCCCTCACGAGCATCTACTGCAGGAGCTCCGAAGTAACGACCATTAGCAGCCAAATCTTTAGATACGCCAGAACGAGCTAACACCTCTGCTCTATCGCCGATATTCAAATGTCCAGCAACACCGACCTGGCCCCAAAGCATAACTCCATTACCAAGATGTGTACTTCCTGAGATACCACATTGTGAAACAACTCCACAATATGAACCAATCTTTACATTATGTCCAATTTGAACTAGATTATCAATCTTTGTTGAAGAACCAAGACGAGTGACACCAAAGCGAGCACGGTCAATTGATGTATTACTACCTACTTCAACATCATCACAAATTTCAACAATACCAAGTTGAGGTATTTTTTCTACCTTTACACTTCCATCTGGATTGATTGAAGTTGAATAACCGAAGCCATCACTTCCAACAACTGTTCCATTGTGAATTGTAATGCGATTTCCAAATTTACAACGCTCACGAACAGAAACCATTGGACACAAATGAACATCATCACCCAACTGACATTTTTCTCCAATAACAACATGTGCTTCGATTACACAGCGAGCGCCCATCTTCACACCATCACCAATCACGGCATAAGGACCAACATAAACATCTGGGCCCATCTCAACATCAACACCAATTACTGCTGTTGGATGAATGCCAGGCTTATAGGTTAGTGGTGGTGGAACAAACATAGGTAAAACCTTAGCAAAAGCCTTATCTGGGGAATCAACTATTATAAGAGCAGTATCATTGTGTACGTCTCCCTTAAATTCTGGACTTACCAATACAGCTGCTGCATTTGTTGTTCCAACCTGTGGAGTATATTTAAGATTTGTTAAAAATGACAAATCATCTTTATCTGCATCACGCAATGCTGCTACTCCCTTAATCTCAATATTTCCTTTTTCAGGAGGTACTAGAGAACCATTTACAAATTCAGCGATTTCTTTTAAATTCATAAAAATCCTTTATATAAATTATTTACTTATCAAACAATTATTCTTCTACTACAGCCTTGCGTGTTCCACCAATAGCTGTAATAACTAAATCAGTTATATCAATTGATGTTTCGCTATAAACAACAATAGGCATTGGTACAGATGCACGATATGCAGAAGAATCCAGAGCAATGCTGATACCTTTCTCATTTGATATCTTCTTTACTGCTGCCTGAATATCATTCATAACCGCATCAAAAAGAGCACGCTCTTCTTTAGAAAGCTCACGCTGCATTGCTGCTACTTTCGCACGAATTTCCTTTTCTGACTTCTGTAAATCCTGAACAAGAGCACGTCCCTCTTCTGCTTTTTCGCGCTTTACCTTTTCTGTATACATAGGATTTGTGCGAATATCTTTCTCTAATTGAACGATTTTTTCTTCTTTAGCTTTTAGTTCAGCCAAAAGAGCATCACGCTTTCCTTCAAGTTCAGCTTGCTTTGCACGAAGTACCTTATCATTTTGCTCAGCTTTTGGATGTGAGCGAACAACTGCCTCCATATTTACTACAGCAATCTTTTGTGCTTCTGCAGCCATAGTTACAGCAGCAGCAATTACTAATGAAAAAGCAAATATTTTCTTAAAAATCATAATTTCTCCTTTGTATTATTATTGTCTATTTGAGTACGTCTTAATTTTACCAAAAAACCGCATATTCATTCAAGACGAAACATGAACAAATTGCTTAATTTTGAGACATGCCATTAATCCGTAACATGGCATTAAAACAAGCATCGTAACTAAAAGAGTGAAGTTTTTTGAGAGAACTAACCGGATATATTGCGGGACAATGCTTCATATGCCATAGGCATGCTTCATCTAAATCAAAAGAGGCGCCACGTGGGACGCCTCTTTATGTTATCGGATGATAAGTGTTGTTGTTAGTGGAATGAATTTTGTCAGCCAATGTGTGGAATTGTCACCAGTATTGAAGGAAATTGTTCCAAGCACCTTACCATGCTCAGGATATTCATTAGCTAATTGAGACTCAGGTACATTCTCAATTGGTGTGAATGTGCAATATCCTTTTGGCTCCTCACGGGTCCATGACTCAACATACTCTGGCATTATAACAATATTGTTCCATTTTTTGTTGTCTTGATATTTAAATACACCGTTTCCAAAGAATGTAGGACGTGGACCATAGAAATAAATATCTGCAGACATAACCTTTTCAAAAGCCCATGCTTGCACATCAGTAATTGTTGGAGGTAATTTAATTTCAGATATTTTTGTGCATGCTGCAAATGTATGATCATAAATAATTGTCAAGTCAGTAGATTTCTTTAAATCAATACTTCCTGCATATGTTGAATTACCATTCCAAACATTATTACCCAGATATTTTAGATTATTAAATTTTGTTGGTGTTATTTTTTGGAACTGACATGAATTAAATGCAGACCCACCAATATTTGTTATTGCAGAATTAAGAGTCAGCTCTTGCAAAGACTTACAACCCTGGAAACAACCACCAGGAATATTCATTACTGACTTTAATGAGATATTTGTTGCAGATGAATTTTCAAAAGTATAGGAAGAAGAAATATTCACTACCTTATCAGCTACAATTGAAGAAATTGCCTTTGTATCGGAAAATGCATGATCGCCAATACTAGTTGCTACTTGGAAATTAAAATCTCCTTGAAGTGCATTACAGGTTCTAAATGCACTATTTCCTATCGTAATAAGGTTAGGGAAAACTGTTGGCTCTACTTTTACTAACTTATAATCACCTTGAGCAAATTGAGATGAAAAAGACTCTATTTTTTCAGAAACTGTTAGCTCCTCAAGATTCTTCATATTATAGAACATTCCAGTAGCTGTTTTGGTTAGACTTGGCACTATCATTTTTGTTATGCCAGAATTTTCAAAAATATATGTCTCTGTTGTTGTGCCCTCATAGATAGGAGCACTAAATTCCTGTGCAAGTAATGGTGTACTTGATAAAGCATGGTCACCAACATATGTCAGAACAGGGAATTCTGTTACACCAAGACTTTCTAATTTAGTACAAGAAGTTAATGAATATTTACCGATAGAAGTAACATCTGGTGAAAGTACCATTGTTTTTAGAGAATAACAATTTTGGAAAGAATAACCAGCGATGTTTTGAATCTTTGGAGCCTTGAAGCTTGTTATTTTTGTTCCCTTGAAATGATCTGTTCCTACCATTGTCAATAATTCAGGGAATTCCCAATCTCCATCAATAGAAGAGAGACCAC
>JAGCJJ010000006.1 GCA_017648065.1 Kiritimatiellia bacterium
ACAAACTACTTTACTGTCAGGCCACCCTCCCATTCAGCGAAGCAATTTTATTCGCTTTCTGATATCGGATGCGTGGCCCGAATGCGATTCTGTTTTCAAAGAACAATTTACAGCCGCCTACTTGCTAGGTCCGTTCTGTAAGTCACGCTCAACTTAACGTTTCGTTTTTTGTGGCGCAACGAGGAATAATTTAGCAAAAAACGGATTTGAAAGTCAACACATTTTTGAAAAAATTTTTATTTTTTTTGTGAAATTCTCTCAACCCCCTTATTTTACTAGGGGTTCAGCAAAAATAAAAAACTTTAAAATATCGAAAAATCACAAATTTTTAAAAAATATTTTCCCGATTTTCCCGAAATTTGCGATTTTTGAGAGATTTTTTAAGAAAAAATGGGGAAAGAGAAATTTTGAGGGAATAATGGGGGAAAGGAGGTAATGAAGGGAAAAAAGCGACGGCTAAAGCCGCCAACTACGATGTGGTGAAAGGGAAAGGGGAATTTAAGAATGACGCTAACTTCGATACTATATACGCATGATTCTGCAAGACATTTATGAGTACACCCGGGCACAAAAAAAGATTCAGAAAAGCTTCGATACCTTTCTGAATCTTCTCTAATATCACAGCACAGCACTTAAAATATGCACTGCACTACTTCATACTATATGCGTTCTGGTGCTTCTATACCAAGGATTCCAAGACCCTGTGAAAGAACCTTAGCCACAATTGAACAAATGCGGATGCGGCTCTCACGTACCCCCTCCTCTGCCTTGAGGAATGGAACGCGCTGATAGAAGCTGCTATATAGTTGTGACAGCTCATATAGATAATCAGCAAGCACACAAGGACGATAGCTCTGTGCTGCCTTCTTTACTGCTGCAGGATACATTGCCAACTTCAATGCAAGGCTACGCTCAATGTCCTCATTAAGCACTACTGGATAGCTCTCGTAATCAAGCTCTGGGAATTGTGCCTTGTACTTCTCAAGTACACTGCGAATACGTGCATGTGCATACTGCAAATATGGACCTGAATTACCATCAAGTGATAGTGCCTTGTCCCATGTAAATGTAATCATTGTACGTGGGTCCTGGCTTAAGTCAGAATACTTCACAGCGCCAATACCAATCTTTGCTGCTAGCTCTGCTGCCTCTGCTTCTGGCATATCCGGACGTGACTCAGCAATAATCTTACGAGCACGGCTCTCTGCCTCGTCAAGCAATGCCTCTAGCTTGATAACATTACCCTGACGTGTAGAGAAAGTTCCCTCTGGCAAACGCATCAAACCAAACCAAACATGCTCAAGAGATGTTGATTCAGGAGCAATATTCATCTTGCGGCAAATATTGAAGAATTGCTTAAAGTGCAACTGCTGGCGCTCATCTGTAACATAAATAATTTTCTCTGGTGAAAATTCTGTTACGCGAGACTCAACTGTGGCAATGTCTGTTGTGGCATAGTTAAAGCCACCATCGCTCTTGCGAACAATGCAAACACCTAGCTTCTCTGCCTCTAGATCAACAATCTTTGCTCCCTCGCTCTCTTTTGCAAGACCTGCTGCTTCAAGACGCTCTACTACGCTTGCCAGTACTGGCTGATAGTAGCTCTCGCCACGTGTAAGATCAAAACGAACTCCCAAACGTGCAAATACGCGATTGAACTCAACCATTGACAGACGGATAAATTCCTTCCAAAGAGCAAGATTTTCTTCATCGCCCTGCTGAAGCTTTACTAGCTCCTCACGGCAGCGATTCATCCATTCTTCGTCATCCTTTGCACGTGCATAGCTCTGTACATAGCAACGCTCCAATTCTGTTGCTGGCTCTGTAGCTAGCTTCTCTTTATCTACAAAGTTGCGATAACCCATGATGATGATACCAAACTGAGTACCCCAATCTCCAAGGTGATTATCGGCAATAACATTATAGCCTAGTGCACGATGAAGCTTATCAATTGCAGAGCCGATTACTGTAGAACGAATGTGACCAATATGCATTGGCTTTGCTACATTAGGGCTGGAATAGTCAATAACTACTGTATGACCTTCACCACATTGTGGTATACCACACTTATCTGCTGCTGCCATAGAGAGCAAGCTCTCAGCAATAAAATCTGATGAAATTGTGATATTGATAAAGCCTGGTCCTGCAATTTCCAGCTTAGAAAGCATTGGTGGTAGCTCCAAGCCCTCAACCACCTTTGTAGCAATATTGCGTGGTGGCTGCTTCAATACCTTTGAAAGAGCCATTGCATCATTACACTGAAAATCACCAAATGCAGCATTTGCAGAAGGAATAACACGGCCAATATTTTCGCCAATCTCTGCCTCTGAAAAAACCTCGCGGAAACGAGCATTTAACCAAGCAGACAATACCTCATCAATTTGCTTATATTCTGTAGCGCTCATAACAAATTATTCCTTTTTATAAATTTTACATATTCTTCTGGCGATCGCGTAGCTGCTGCTTGTATGCTTCAATATCAAAGTTTTCAACACGTGCTACACCCTCAGCAACTGCTGTCTGAGCAACTGCTGCAGAAACTTCAATCATAATTTCCTTATCAAATGGTTTTGGAATGATATAATTGCGACCAAAGGTTAAATCCTCATTTGGATATAGGGCCTTTGTTGCCTCTGCAACTGGACGATGAGCAGCATCTGCAAGAGCCTTTGCAGCAGCTAGCTTCATACCCATTGTAATCTTGCGTGCCTTAACATCAAGTGCACCACGGAACAAGAATGGGAAGCAAAGTACATTGTTAATCTGGTTTGGATAATCAGAGCGACCTGTTGCCATTACATAAGGCTTATCGCCAAATGCCTCTGCAACTAGCTCTGGGCGAATCTCTGGATCTGGGTTTGCCATTGCAAAGATTGCTGGATTATCTGCCATCTTCAATACCCACTCTGGCTTAATGCAGTTTGCTGCAGAAACACCAATCATAACATCTGCACCAACAAGTGCATCTGCGATTGTGCGTGCCTCTGTCTCAATAGCTACACGCTCTAGGTGTGGCTTATTGATTGGGCGGCCCTTATAAATAACACCCTTACTATCGCACATTGTAAAGTTCTTTACACCTGTTGCCTCAAGAACATCGCGGATGCGAAGGCCTGCGGCACCAGCACCACTGATAACAACCTTTAAATCCTCTAGCTTCTTATTGCTATAGATTGCATAGTTTCGAACAGCTGCACTTACAATCACAGCAGTACCCCACTGGTCATCATGGAACACAGGAATATCAAGCATTTCGCTTAGTCTATCCTCAATCTCAAAGCATGCAGGAGAAGCAATATCCTCGAGATTAATGCCTCCGTACATTGGAGCGATTGCCATTACAGCATCAATTACGCGCTGTGGGTCTGTCTTACCTGTATTTTCACCATTCTCACGACAATGATTCAAAACAACTGGCCATGCATTAACATCAGCAAATGTCTTAAATAGAACAGCCTTACCTTCCATAACAGGAATAGAAGCAGTTGCACCCAAATCACCAAGGCCAAGAATTGCAGTACCATCAGATACTACAGCTACCAAACCACCCTTTGCTGTATAGTCAAAAGCTAGTGACTCATCTTGAGCAATCTTCTTTACTGGCAGTGCTACACCAGGAGTATATGCAACACACAAATCATCTACAGATTTAATTGGCTTTGGGAGATCTGTTGCAACCTTACCACCTAGGTGGGCATTCATGATTTTTTCTTCTAACATCGTTATTCCTATTCTTTAATTTTGTTTTATCTTTTGCGCCAACGCTTATGAGCCCAAAGATACTGCTCAGGATACTGGCGAATAAATTTTTCTAGTTCTTTGTTCATTATTTGCGTAATGTTCAAAACATCCGCGTTCTTATCTCCACTTGGAGTAAAATTAAAAGGGCCTGTAACATGAAATTTAAATTTCATAGTTCCTACACGAGCAAAAACACCACAGATAATTGGACAACGTGTAGCAAGGTGTAGGCGTGCTACTGATGTAACAGTTTTCGCTGGATGTCCCATAAAGTCCACCTCAACACTATGTGAAGTAGCATGCTGATCTGCAATTAATCCAAGTAACATTCCATTTTTTAGAGGGCGTAACAATGCACCTTTATCTGCAGAATTCTTTGCAACGATCTCAATATTACGGCGAGGGTTACGCTTTTCCAACAAGCGCTGCGCATAAGGATTATCAAGAGTACGAGCAACTGCTATTAAACGCTTCCAAAAAGAAATTGAATGGCCACTCACCTCCCAGTTACCCAAATGTGCAGAACAAAGAATAACTCCTTGCTTTGGGTCTTTCAAAATTTTCTCCTGCTCTTCAGTTACATCGCTTACATCAATATGCTCATAAAAAGTATCGTTAGTAATCAATTTTGTAGCCAACAACGATTCAACTGTAAGCTTGGAAAAACTGACAAAAGATTCCTTTGCTATTCTTGTTGCTTCCTTCTCATCTGTAGTAATGCCTGCAAGAAGCACATTATTTATAGCAAGCTTTCTTCGATTATATAATACCCACCATGAAAGAATACCGACAAACTTGCTTATAGCAAAAGCAGCCCTCATTGGAATAATATCTACAAACCCAATTGCTAAGCGCAATGGGATATATTCCATAATATTTGTAAATTTATTTCGCTTCCTTCTTGCCATAAACTTTAGAAACCTTTAAAGAACAACTTAAAATTTCACATTTGAGCCAATGTCTATTTGTAAGTAAATAATAAAATTCCTCTACTCAATCTAGTGGCTATGACAACCACAACCAGCTCCACAGCAATGATGCCCGCCCGAACTGCCACTGCCCGCACAAATATCCCCACTGGAGCAATGATCACAAGCAGTTGCTGTATGTGAAGAAAATGTCGAAAATTGCTTTTTTGTCTTCTCTGAATTACACTTCGGACAAACTGGCGCTGGAGCACTATAGCTACGTGCTAAATGCTCAAATGCGTGACCACATTTCTCACAAATATACTCGTAAATTGGCATATTTTTCCTCAAAAATTCAATCTAGCCTTAAATAGCAAAGGCGGTGTAGAAAATCCACACCGCAATTGCCGCTTGATTAAAAACCGCTATTCGTCTGCAATTCCAAAATGGTTTGCTATTAGTTCTTCGATTTCTGCCATTGCTCTCTCGGCATCATCGCCAACAGCCGTTATCTTTAAAATTGTCCCCTTTGGTGCCTCAAGAGTCATCAAACCAAGAACACTCTTTCCAGATACAGCATTCCCTGCATTGTCGACAGTTATTTCTGATTCATACTTCTGGCAAACCTTTGCTAAGGAACCAGCAGGACGAACGTGCATGCCATATTTGTTTACTAACTCAAGCTCTTTTACTATAGTCACTATTTCCTCCTATGACCTAACCTCCTGGCGCTTTTGAGCGTGCTTACGTAGCTGAATATAAGCCTTCTCTGCTGCCGAGGTAATTGCAAACATAAACTCTTCCCCACGAGCGTCACTCTCTACTGTGCAGGCCTGACCTCCTTGTACATTAAAGATTGCTACATAAAAAGGGCCATCTTTATCTAGAACAATCTTTACGTGCTCAATATGAGGAAACTCTTGGATTAGCATCTCTCCCTTTTCGCGAGCAAATGTCTGAACCTTTTCGTTAATCTCTGTGTGACGTACTGTTAATTCTACTGACATAGTATGTCTCCTTTCGTTCGTGTTTGTACTTGCTATTTAATAGTAGCATTTTTCGTAAAAAAAGTCTATACCATCTTAAAATCTTCTCCAAGATAAACCTTACGAGCAATAGGATCATTTATCAGCTCATCCTTTGTGCCCTCTGTAAGAATTTTTCCATCAGCCATAATATATGCTCTATCAACCACATTTAATGTTTCACGTACATTGTGGTCTGTAATAAGGATACCATAACCATCTTGCTGAAGTTGCTTAATTACCTGCTGAATATCACTAACAGCGATTGGATCAACACCGGCAAAAGGCTCATCAAGCAAAAGAATTGATGGATTTTGAACCAATGAACGTGCAATTTCTAATTTACGGCGCTCTCCACCGCTTAATGTAATTGCCTTCTGCTTTGCTACATGAGACAAACCGAACTTTTCCAAAAGTTCAGCCGCACGTGCCTTACGTTGTGCTCGAGTAATCTTCATTGTTTCAAGAATTTCCAATTGATTATTCTCTACCGTCATTGTTCTAAATATTGATGCTTCCTGTGGTAAATAACCAATGCCTAATCTAGCTCTTTTATACATAGGCATATATGTTATATCTTGACCATCAATGCAAACGTCACCATAGTCTGGGGAAATTAAACCTGTAACACAATAAAAACATGTTGTTTTACCTGCGCCATTAGGTCCTAATAAACCAACAGCTTCTCCTCTTTTTACATTTAATGAAACATTTCTTAAAACACTACGATTCTTATATCTTTTACCAATATTAAAAACTTCTAAAATAGAGTCTTTTTTATTTAAGTCCTGTCCCATATTATTAATCCTTTTTGCTATTCA
>JAGCJJ010000082.1 GCA_017648065.1 Kiritimatiellia bacterium
CCAAGTCATAATGAGGTAACACTTATCCCTGAGGGAGAAAATTGGATCGTTGATGGAATTGTTTTTGCAAATGAAGGCATATTGGCAGTTCAAGAAGGAACAACATTAACGCTTCCTAATGGTTTTGCTTCTATCTCAGGCGGCTCACATAAGGCTGGTCTTCTTTATAATGGCGGAACAATTGTTGCCGCAGATGCTGATGAAGTTACCGATACAGCAACAATTCAAGGAAAGTGGGTTTTCCAAGCAAATGAACAATTTGTCTTTCCTGGTAATCTAATTGTTAAAGATGAAGGAGCTGTTGGTTGCGTCCGCTTGCGCCAAACAACAAATATTGTTTATGGTTGTGATGTAATGGTAGCTGGTGATATGACAGTTGAGGAAACTGGCTTTATGTATGCTGATGTAACAGGACATACACATGGTGGTTATGATTTTTCACGAGAATATTATGGAGATGCTTATGCTTATGGTGGTCAGCTAGCTATGAGCACAAATGGTGTGTATGGTTCAATTCTAAATCCTAATATGCCAGGTTCCTACGGCGGTGCAAATGATGGCAATGATCAGAATATTGGCGGAGGATTGATTAAGGTTACTGTTGAAGGAACTCTTGCCTTGGATGGTAAAGCAACAGCAATTGGTGGTGTATCAGATAATGTTAGAGGAACTGGTGGAGCAATCAATATTACTGCAGGTAATTTGACGGGTGCTGGTAGCATTGCTGCTCATGGCTTCAGTGTTAATACAACTCCAAGCGGTCCATCAAAAGATAATTCATCAGACATCAAGACAACGATAGGCGTTCGCTCACATCGTAATGTTAAAGCAGCCTCCCCTGGCGGTCGCGTTGCTATTCGTTTGACAGATAAGGATGCAACACTTTCAGAGCATTGGAGTGACGTCAATAGCATTTTAGCATACGGAGGAAACTTCACAAATAGCACAACTAAGGCTATTGATGAACTATATTCTGCATCAGCTGGAACAATCTATATCCAAGAGGGTGATGAAGAAGAGGGTGCTGGCACAATCTATGTTTACAACAACGGTTTGGTAGATAATCCAGCATATACACCAATCCCATCAGTAAAATATAATGATGGCGAGGATTTATCAAAAACTTCCTTGTATGCTGGAGCTGCAGGTAAGGTCCGTATTTGTGAAGATATCAGACTAAACAATGTTTATGTTTCAGAAAATTCAAAGCTTGATATATTTGGCTCCAGGGCAGTCTTCACAACATTGAAGCTTGGTGATGTTAACCTTCGTAGTGGTGAATTTACTGCTGAGCAATTAACAGCACTTGGATTTGATGGAGTAGAAGATACAAGCATAGATGGTTCTGGTTCAATTAAGGTAATTGGACAAGTATTTATGTTAATTGTTCGTTAATCATGATAGGTAGTGCGCTCATTTGAGCGCACTATTTGTTTTATGGGGATGTCCTATATAGAAATTAGATAATGAAGAGCATTCTTTCATTGGTATTGTTTGTAATGTTAAACTTAGATTCTAGTGAGTTTTTAATTCGGTGGATTTAAGTCAGTCGTTAACAGAGAAATATTATAGTTGAGCGAATAGGGCTTTTTGTAGTATTATGATAAAACAATATGGGAAGTATATCACATAGATTGTTTTATATAAATTTTGTAGTAAAACTGAAATATACTACTAATGAGGAGCATATAGTGAAAAAATTTGTGGCATTGTCTGCATGTCTTGTTCTAATGGCGAATAACCTAGTAGCTCAAGGAGCTTCTAATGGCGAGGCTGGTGCCGTAACACAAGGAAATGATATGAAAAGTATGTTAAATTTGTCTTATGGCAGCGAACCAGAACAGATTGGTGATTTATATATTCCTAAAAAGGTTACAGCAGATACTCCAAAAATTTTACTAATTCATGGAGGGGGATGGGTTTCTGAAAAATATCTAAAATGGACTTTGACAGACCAGTCTGCAGTTTTTTGTAATGATGGATATGTTGTTTACAATATTGATTATCGACTTGCTCCTAAAGGTGAATGGCCTCTGATAGGTGAAGATTGTATTACAGCAGCTAAAAAGCTTATTTCATGTGAAGGAATACCTGAACTTGCAGAGGTTGCTGGAAAACCAATTTCGGTTTTAGGTGTTTCTGCAGGTGGTCATCTTTCTCTTATGACAGGCCTATGCCTCCCTCGCAAAGATGTAATGGGTGTTATTTCTATTTCAGGTATTGCTGATCATGTTCTTGATGCAGAGCAGCACCCTGGTCGTTATGAGCAGCTTTTCAATGGAAAGCCAATTGATGTAAATGCTTTCCCTCCTGCTCATATTAAGGATGATATGCCAGCAATTCTTTTGACGCATTTCTGGGATGACGATGTTGTACCTATCGAATCGCAAATTGTATTTGCACGAGCATTGGCAGACAGAGGCTCTGGCATTGAAACTTATTTCTATGATTTTGACAGACGTAATCAAGGGCATGGAATATGGGATGTAAATAATAAGAAGAAGCATGTTCTATATTCTGATATTTACGGACGTATTTCTGCATTTCTAAATAAAGTATATGGAAAGCCTCAGCCACTTCCTGGCGGTGCTTCATTCAAATATTTAGGAAAGCTTGATAAGGTAACATCCTCAGAAATTAAAGAAAGTTCTGTTTCCATAGGCTTTGAATGTCTGGATCGTGATTTATTTATTCCGGAATATTGCTATGATAAGCTTGCTGCTATCGGTGTGAAGAATGCACGTGTGCAGACAGGCTGGTGGAAGTGTGAAAAGGAAAAAGGTGTTTACGATTGGACATGGTTGGATAATATTGTAGAGAATCTTGAGCGTCGTGGTATTAAACCATGGTTTAATGTAGGCTTTGGAAATAAGCTTTATATGGGAGAAACCTATGGTGATGCTTCTGTTGGCTTCGTTCCTATACATTATGATGAGGAATGTGAAAAGGCATGGGTTAATTTCTGTAGAGCATTGGCAGAAAGATATAAGGGCCGAATTGATTACTATGAAATTTGGAATGAAGCAAATGGTAAGAGCTTTTGGCGACCAAAAGAGCCAAATTCAGAGGGCTATGCTAAGCTAATCAAAATTACAGCAGATGCAATCCATGAGGCAAATCCTGATGCACGTTGCGGTGCTTGTGTTGCAGGTTTCCCTAAGCCATATATTTTGGATTTGAAGCGCTATGGAGCAATGGAAAAGCTCAACTTCTTTGCTTTGCATCCTTATGATCCACAACCAGAGCAATCTTGGCCACAGCGCGTGCAGTGGCTTCGTGATGCATTGGCAGGTGCTGGCTACAGAGGCAGTGATATAGAGGTGTGGCAGGGTGAGAGCGGTTTTGCTTCTTGGACACCGGAAAAGTATTGGCAGGCACGATTTGTTCGTGAAAGCGAGCGTGCTCAGGCTGTTTGGCTGTTGCGCAGATTTATCCTTGATTTGCATCTTGATTTGCAGATGTCTTCATATTTCCAAACTGTTGATATGATGGAAAAGGCATATCAAATGGGTAATAGCGAGCAGGGTACACGTAAGGTAGCTCGCCAAGGTATTCTTAATGGTCTGACATATACACCAAAACCATCATATTTTGCATTGTCCAGTGTTGCTGCGATTTTCCATGATGGGGTAAAACCTGTTTCTGGAGATCGTTTTATTGCTTGGCAGGATGATGCACGTCCAATGACAAAGCGTCATGATCGTTTAGAAAATGTTGCTGTTCGCTGTTTAACCTTTGCTCGTGGTCGCACTCCATATTATGTATATTATATGCCAGCTGACCCACAATTTGGTTGGGCAGACAGTAAGGCTCGCACAACTCTTGAATTTTTCAATTACAAGGATTTGGACTTATTGAAAAAGCCAGTACTTATTAATCTACTGACGGGAGATGTTTTTGAGCTTCCAACACGCGGTAATCAAAAGGATTTTGGCTCAGTATTTATTGATAATTTGCCGCTCAGCGATACACCGATGATAATCTGCGACCGCTCAGTAATCGCAATCAGCAACTGAGCGTGGGATACATACACAATTTGGTGTTTCTGGGATTATTGTAATAATTGCTAGCACTTTTTCTCCTTACCTCCGTACTCCGTGTTAAGCGTAAGCAATAAGTGAAACGATTTAAACGCTCCCGCTCTAGCCTTCGGCGAAACACGGAGCACACGTAGTGTGATTTTCCTGAGAACGGAGACACAGAGGGATTGTTGAAAATATCGGAGAAAGGGGCTTCAGCCCCTTTGCGCGCGTTAGCACGCTTCAAAAGCGCGAAAAGGGACGCTGCGACGCGGAGGACGCAGCGGACGAGATTAGACGCGACCTCTCATCACAGAAACACCGGGCGGCAGAGCCACCCTCTATTTCACTATTCAACTATTCAAATTACCACAAACAGAATAAGTTTGATAGTTAGCGAGTTTTTCTGTATTTGTCCAGTGTCAGGAAAATTGCATAGATAATATGGTTATGCGTCAAGGCTATTTAAATCAAGGAGAAATTC
>JAGCJJ010000083.1 GCA_017648065.1 Kiritimatiellia bacterium
ATTAAGCTTCTTGTTGACAGAGAAAACCCTAATTTATTTATTTTATGTGGCGACAATACACGTTGCATGGACTCAGAGGAAAAGCTTCGCTCATGCCTGACATCAATGGTAGGCTATATTGAAGAGAAAAAAATTCCTTGGGCACATGTGTATGGTAACCACGATCATGAGTATGCAGTATCAAAAGAAGAACAATCAAGAATTTACTCATCATATGAGTGGTGCATAACCGAAAATGGTCCAGAAGATCTTTTTGGTGTTGGAAATTGCGTATTACCAGTAAAGTCTTCTAAATCTGATAAACTTGCTTTCAATGTATGGTTGTTAGACTCAGGAGCTTATATCAGTGGCAGAATTTACAAAGGCGTAGCATTGAAAGTTCTTCCATTCGAAGGTTCTAAGGCTGCATATTATGACTTTATTAAGTTTAATCAAATCAAATGGTATGTTGAAACATCTGAGCAACTCGAAAAGTTTAACGGTGCAAAAATTCCTGGTTTGATGGCTTTCCATATGCCTTTACATGAGGGATTTTTTGCATGGCAAAATAGAGACCAACTAGAGCATGATGGTGTATTTGGAGACAATGCAGTTCATGCACCACCTGTAAATTCTGGTTTGTTTACTGCAATGCTAGAAAGAGGCGATATTAAAGCTATTGCTAATGGACATGACCATAAAAATACAACTATGGTTAATTATGTAGGTGTTAAGTTCTGTTTTGTAGGTACACCTTCTACAATGGGTTACCATGATAAAAATTTACTAGGTGGACGTGTTTTCATCGCTAATGAAAATTCACCAGATGAAATTAAGACATATATGTCATATATCAATCCAGAAGCTGCTGCAAAAGTTGAAGCTGCTGCTCGCGAGGCTGATAAGCCAAAA
Organism: Kiritimatiellia bacterium; assembly: GCA_017648065.1. Classification (GTDB taxonomy): domain Bacteria; phylum Verrucomicrobiota; class Kiritimatiellia; order RFP12; family UBA3636; genus RGIG990. Next base: position 892 of record JAGCJJ010000083.1, read on the forward strand.
GAGGAACCTAAAGCAGAAACAACAGCTAAATAATTATAGCTGATATTAATTATGAATACATTGGCATAGGTTATCATCCTGCCGGTTATAAAAATCTTTTAGGGTGGTACCTATGCTTAAACTTCATATTCTCAATGGTGATTTTTCGCTAGAGCTTTGGAAAAAATATAATTTTTCCACAAATTGGCTTGTTTGGAAGGAGACTTATTTAGAAGGACCACTTCCACAATCCGATGATTTACATGTTTTTAGAAGTGTAAGAGCTGAATTTCTTTCTACTTTTGAAGAATTATCCAGTATTAAAGTAGATGCTCTTTATAAGCATTTGCAAAGGATGGATAATGCTCTTCTGGAATTATCAGAATCAAGTGAATTGATGTTGTGGTTTGATGCTTGTATTTTTGATCAAACCATTTTAATGCGAGTTCTATATTTGCTAAACCAAAATAGGACGAATCTTCCTAAAATATACTTATATTGTTGTAAAAGTTATTGCTTAACAAATGAAGATTTTCAAAAGGGATATTCTGAAAAGGTTCTTTTAGATTGTCATGATGTGGGAATCGCCGCAAAAGCTTGGAGTGCTTTTGTGTGTAAGGACGCCACACAAATGATAGAGCTGGCAGATTCAGAAGATTTTGCACATATGCCTGCAATGAGAAAAGCGTTGCTACGATGTGCTGAAGATGTTCCCAATGCAAATGGTTTGTCTCGTACAGAACGCCAAATCTTACAAATATTATCAATAGGGAAACACTCGTTTGAAGAGATTTTTCAAGGATTGGATGCTTTTGAAGAATATCCTTTTCTTGGTGATACGGCTTGTAAACGTATTTTGAATAATCTTGTTAAAAAAGGGTTGGTTTGTCTAGTTGAGAATAATAATTACCAACTATCCTCTGCATATAACTCAGATGTCAGTGAGATTTAGTTTATATTTTTAAGTTCTTACACTGTTTTTGTGTGCTTATAATCTGTTGATATGTTGTGTGAAGCATCACCGGAGTTGTAGGTGGTGCTTTCCCTTTAGTGCTGATCCCCTTGTTTTTAGCTAAGTGAATTAGGTGTAAAATAAAAAGAGCGAACTTGTTCAAGCACGCTCTTTTGTAAATGTTTTAGTTAAGTTTTGGTTTTATTTGTTTCCAACAAGTTTTTTGATCACAAATAATGTAGCTAAAAGTAGTGCTACTGTAATTGGGAATACAATAAACCAATTATGTACGAAACCAGAAATCAAGAAACCAATAAATGATACTGAAGCAACAGTGATTGCATAAGGAAGCTGTGTTGAAACGTGGCTTACGTGATCACATTGTGCACCAGCACTTGACATAATTGTTGTATCAGAGATAGGAGAGCAGTGGTCACCGCAAACAGCACCAGCCAAGCATGCTGACATACCAATGTACAATAGTGGGCTTGAAGCATCGAATGTTGCAATAACAATTGGAATCAAAATACCAAATGTGCCCCATGATGTACCTGTTGAGAAAGCAATTACAGATGCAATAATAAAGATTACTGCAGGTAGGAAGTTTGCTAGATTAGGTGCAGAATTCTGCATGATTGCTTCAATGAAGCTCTTTGCCTCAAGAGCATTTGTCATGTTCTTTAAGGATGCTGCCATTGTAAGAATGATAATTGCAGGAACCATTGCACAGAAACCTTCTGGTACACACATCATTGCCTTCTTAAGTGTGAAAATGCGGCGAATAATGTAGTATGTAATAACAAGTAGTAAAACAATTGTTGCGCCCCATGGCAGACCAACTGTTGCATCTGTGTTACCAAATGCATCAATAAAACCAACGCCTTCATCAGCAATTCCACCAACGTGAAGTAGTGCAGCAATACAAATTACAACAAGGAACAGGATTGGTGCAACCAAATCAGCAATTTTACCCTTGCCCTTTACAGCTAGAATTGTGTTGCTTGTCTCATTTGGCTTTACTGTATATAAATCATCGTTTTCCAATGCATTCTTTTCAAATTTACGCATAGGACCAAAGTCTAATTTCATTACAATAAGTGCAACTACAAAGATTAGTGTTAGCAAAGAATAGAAGTTGAAAGGAATTGATTTGCAGAATAGGGCAATTCCACTGTAACCTGTGCCTTCTGTGTATTCAGAAACTGCAGCTGCCCAGCTGGAAATTGGAGCAATCATACAGATTGGTGCAGCTGTAGCATCAATGATATATGCAAGCTTTGCACGAGAAATCTTCTTTGTATCTGTGATTGGAGCCATTACGCTACCAACAGTCAGGCAGTTAAAGTAGTCGTCAATAAAAATTATTACACCTAATAAGAATGTGCAAAGTTGGCATCCAACGCGTGACTTGATGTGTGCTTTTGCCCACTCACCAAATGCATATGCAGCACCACTGCGATTGATTAGGTAAACAAGTGAACCAAGGATAACTAGGAAGATAAATATACCAGCGGTTTCACTTACAGCAGTGATTAGACCCTCGTTTATAACAAAATCAATTGTTGGAAGAAGAGCAAATTCATTTACAAATAATGCACCAACAACAATACCAATAAATAGGGAAGAATATACTTCCTTAGTAATTAGAGCTAGACCGATAGCAAGAAATGCTGGGAAAAGAGCCCACCAAGTGCCTGTAAAGCGAGATTTTTTGCTTGCTTCTTCTGCAGGTGCTTCTTCAGTAGGAGCTGCTTCTACGATAGGAGCTTCTGCAATTGTAGCCTCAGCAACAGTTGCTTCTGTAACAACGGCTTCTACTTCTGTAGCAGCTGTTTTTGCAATTGTATTTGCATTCTCTGCAATAGCTTCAACAGTGGTATTTATTTTCGTAGCTACATCTTCTATTGCTGTAGCAGATGTGTCTTGTGCGAATAAATTTGCTGATAAAGCCATAATAGCTGTTACAGCAACCAATTTTAATGTATGATGAATTTTCATGTCTTTCCTTAAATTAGTAATACTGATTTGTTTACCAAATTAAGAATAGATTAACAAAAAAATATGTATTCATCAAGTTGTAATTTTCTAGGAAATGGTAGTAACTAACTTAATAAACAAAATCATTGCGATAACATAAAATAGTGTGTTATAATTAGTACAAAATATTTTATTTTGGATTTATACGATATGGATTTTAAATTGTTAACAGAAACACGCACCATTAAACTAGAACTGCCAGATGGCGGATTGACCCTTAAGCATGGTGGTGTTCTAAAAGAAATTAATGTTGCATACGAAACATGTGGAACATTATCTCCGCAATGTGATAATGTTATCTTTATTGCACATGCACTTACTGGTGATGCACATGTGGCAGGGTGGCATGCTGGTGATACTAAGCTTACTGGTTGGTGGTCCAACATGGTTTGCCCAGGAGGTGGTATTGATACTGACCGCTTTTATGTGGTTTGTGCAAATGTGCTTGGTGGTTGTATGGGTACAACAGGACCATCTTCGATTAATCCAGATACTGGTAAGCCTTACGGTTCTACTTTCCCTGAGCTAACCATATCAGATATGGTTGATGTTCATAAACTTTTCTTAGACCAAATAGGTATAAAAAAGTTATATGCAATAGTTGGTGGCAGTTTTGGTGGTATGCAAGCGCTTGATTTTATCACTCGCTACCCAGATTTTGTTGAAAATGCAGCCATTATCGCTTCTGGAGCCAGCCTTACTACTCAAGCTCTTGCTTTTGATATTATTGGTAGAGAAGCCATTGTTAATGATCCAAATTGGCGTAATGGTGATTATTACGACGATGGAAAATCACCTGATGTAGGCCTCTCCCAAGCTCGTAAATTAGCACATGTGACATATATCTCAAATGAGATGATGAAGGAGAAATTTGGCCGTAGGCGTCGTGATATCGCACAACAAAAGAATTTCCCTAATGCAGAAGAATTTCGCACTAATTTTGAGGTCGCAAATTATCTTGAACATCAAGGCGAGAAGTTCATAAATCGATTTGATGCAAATTCTTATTTGCATATCACACGTGCTACAGATGAATTTGATATGGGGGCTGAGTATGGTTCTCTGTCTAAGGCATTTGAATCAATAAAATCTAAAGTACTTGTTGTTGCATTAAGTGGTGATTGGCTGTTTCTTCCTAGTCAGTCAGAGGAACTCACAGAGGCTCTGTTTGAGGCAAAGAAGCGCGTATCATATTTCTGCTTAAATGCACCTGCTGGCCATGATGCATTTTTAACACATATAACGGATTTGGTTAAAGTTGTATCGAATTTCTTAACAAAAGAACATCCAGCTTTTGACCCACGGTCACTTACAAGTGATGACCGCAAGGATTATGATCAGCTTATCAAGATGCTTCCAGAAAATACATCTTCAGTGCTTGATGTTGCTTGTGCAAATGGTATGCTTATGAGTTACATCAAGAGCAAAAACTCGGATGTTAAATGCACAGGCGTAGATATTGATTTAGAGCAAATAAATCATGCCCTTGCTAAGAATGATAATGCTGTATTAGCTAATGTTGATGCGGGGCTTGAAATCATTCCGGATAATGCATTTGATTGTGCTATTTTGAGTGAGAGTTTGCAAGTTATGCGTGAACCAGACAAGGTTTTGTTAGAGCTGCTTCGCATAGCTCCAACAGCAATTGTTAGTTTCCCTAACTTTGGAATGTGGAGTGTGTTAGCTAGCCTTATGTTCAGAGGTAAAATGCCTAAGACAAAACGCTTGCCTTATGAATGGTACAATACACCAAACATTCACTTATGTACAATTCGTGACTTTGTTCAATTGTGTAAAGATAAGAATATAAAGATAGAGAAGGTTTCTTATCAAACAACATTATTCTTAAGCAAAGTTTTTGTTGCTCTTGGTATGAAAAATCTCGGAGCTTCACGTGTTCTTGTGAAACTTTCCAGAGGTGAGTAACGTTAGCGGTTGCTTATGATTCATTAGTGGGCAAAAGTTAGTGTGCTCATTTTAAGGTTCACTAGTTCATAATATTGTATTCACAATCATTAGATATGTACTACAACGTCTGGTATTTCCAGCGGAAACAGATCTTGTAGATAAAACATCGCTTGACCAAAACTGTGGTTTTGGGTATAATATTCGCCACAAATTTGTTAAATAAATAGGAGCATATATGCCATATACAGCATCAGATCTACGTAAGGGCCTAAAGGTTATGTTCGAGGGCCAGCCTTACGTTATTACAGAATATCAGTTCACAAAGCCAGGTAAAGGTCAGTCAATCTATACATGTCGTTTGAAGCATCTTCTAACAGATAATACATTTGTTAAGAACTTCCGCGAAAATGATGTATTCGATATTCCTGCTTTAGAGACAAAGACAATGAACTACTCATATGCAGAGGGCGATGTTTATATCTTTGTTGACGAGAATTATGAGCAGGCAGAAATTCCTGAGTCAGTATTGGGTCAGCGTAAGTTCTTCCTTGTTGATGATATCGAGTGCGAGGTTCTATACCTAGATGGTAATCCAATTGATATCGAGCTACCATTCTTTATCGAGCGCCAGATTATTGCTACAGAGCCAGGTGCAAAGGGCAATACAGCTGCTGGTAAGGTAATGAAGCCTGCAACAGTAGAGGGTGGTTATGAGCTACCAGTACCTATCTTCGTAAACGAAGGCGATTGGATTCGTATCGATACACGTACAGGCGAGTATGCTGACCGTGTAATGGGTAAAAAATAAGATGCCAAGCTTTTTGGCAAAACTTGTTAAAAAAAGCATTATGTTAAAGCTAGCCCTAATTTTGGTGTTGGCACATAGTGCTTTTTTTGCTTTTTCTATCGGGCCTCATGAGCTAGCTGTTCTTGTAAATGATTCTTCGCTAGACTCAATGATGCTCGCTAATTACTATTGTAAACTCCGTGGTGTTCCTGAGTGCAATATCGTAAAAGTGGAGCTTCCTGAGGATGTTTTTAATCCTAAGAAGGAAATTAAAATATCCCACGAGAATTTTACAAAATATATTTGGGAACCTTTTCAAAATGTAATCAAAGAACGAGGCCTTGATTCCCAAATCCTTGCAGTTGCTTTGTCTTGCGATTTCCCAACAACTGTTACTACCGATCCAGAAACCTCTGTTACGGGTGTTATTTTTGCTCGAAATGAGTTGCCGGAGTCGATGAAAATAAAGTCAGGGCAAGCAATATCATCTCTTTTTGCAGGTCCAAAAGATAAAAATAATGCAGTTTTTCTTTCAAAGTCATTAGATGAAATGGTTGTAAAACCTGGAGCAGTACAACCTCTGCCTGCAATGATGATAGCATATATTGGTCCTAGAGGTATGACCTACGATGCTGCCCAGCAATTTGTTATAGAAATGGCGACAGTAGATTATTCTGCACCTAAAGGTACATATTATTTTGAAACGAATGAAGATGTGCGTACAAAATGTCGCCTTTGGGAATATCCTATAGCAGAGAATATTCTTCATAATGTTACTTTCCCAGGTATAAGCATTATGATTACTAATGCTCCTCCTTCTGTAGATTTGCCAATTATCGGATATATGACTGGTAATCGCTATGTTAAACCTCAGCAAATGTTACTTATTCGAGGTGCTTTTGCAGATCACCTCACTAGCTTTGGTGCTGCATTTGGAGAGGGTGGTCATACAAAAATTACTAAGTGGCTTGAGGCAGGTGCTGGATTTTCTGCTGGTGCAGTGACAGAACCATATGCTATTTGGCAAAAATTCCCATCAGCTGTAATTTTTGCTCACTATTTAACTGGATGTACAGCAATCGAATCTTTATATTTATCTGTGGCTAGCCCTTATCAGCTTTTAGCAATGGGTGATCCATTAGTAAAACCTTGGGCACAAAAATTTGATGTGGCAATGAATCCAATACCAGAAAAGGTTTCTGGTAAACAAATTCTTTCTGTTGACGAATCTGTTGTTAAGCATGAATTAACAAATCGATATTATTGGTTGGTTGATGGTAAACGGTTAGGTTTCGGAAAGAAATTTGCTTGGGATACTAAAAAAGAGAAAAATGGACGACACAAGGTGCGTCTCGTTGTTGGAAAGACGATAGATGGGGTAGTGCGTCAGCAATGCTTTGTTGAAAAAACAGTGGTAGTTGAAAACTAATTTTGGTAATATAAAAAAAATTTTAATTATTTTAGGTATAGATAGAAATGAATGCAAAAAGCTTAATTTTAACAACATTGTGCATGGCACTTTTTCTAGTGGTTGGTTGTTCAAGAAATGCAACTGTGGAAGCATTGGAATCTGCAATGGTTTCTGATGCAGCATTTCAAGAGGCATTGGAACAGCAAAAGTCTGGTGATTTAGTTGGAGCAAGAGAAAGCTTTGGTAGAATAGTTGCGGTACAACCTACAAATTCTATTGCGCGATTACATTATGCAATTCTTTTGCAGGATGTTCCTCCTGTAGACCCTTATGCTGCATTGGCTAATTATGAAGCTTATTTGGTGATTGCACCAGATTCAGATAAGGTTTCATTGGTAAATGATCGTATTCAAAAAGCCCGTCAGCAAATTTCGAAGCGTTTTGATGAATCTTTGATTGAAGATCGTGAAAATAAAATTAATTCCTATATCGTACAGATTAGAGAATTGAATAATAAAATTTCTTCATTGGAAAAGGATGTTGAACTAGGGAAAAAACTTCTTGCTCAATCCGAAGAATTAAGAAAAGAGGAAGTGTCTCGTAATAAACGTTTAAATTACATTATTGATACTCTTTCTTCCGGTGGCGTTATAACAAAATTGCCAGAGTCTCCTAATGCTAATCGAACATATATCGTTAAGCGTGGAGACACTCTTTGGTCCATTGCTAGAGAAATGTATGGAGATCCAAATAGAAATGTGGATATCGAGGCCGCAAATGGAATCAAAGAAGGTGAGAAGCTTGTTGAAGGTCAAAGATTGATTATTCCTTAATTTTATAAATGAAGAAAAAGTATAGTGGATTTTTAGGCGAACCTGGCTATTCGGGTGCTCGTAGGAAAAGAACAAAATGCGATTTTTCCAGAGTGCCTAATTCAATCGAGAGTCGTTTTATGGGCCTCGTCGTGGCAAATAATAATGATTTGCCAGGAAATATTAAGGTAAAAAATCAGCGGGTACGCAGAGTAAGAAATCACATAAGATTAGATGTTGTATTTGTGTTTGTCTTACTAATTTTATGGTTAGTTGGATATTATTGTATCGGCTAAAGCTAAATATATAAAAACAATATTATTTTGTTTTTGCTGTAAGGCTTTGATTTGCAGGTGTTTTTAATAAGACGTTAATCGTAGTCTTTACCCATAGTATTAAAGAAAAATCATTAAATTTATCTTGGTCTAAAATTCAGGAAAGTATTGTTTTTTGTATAAAAAATACCTATGTTTTAGACTCATAACAGGTGATTAGGCGAGAGAAAAGTTAAAATGTGTTTTTGCTTTTTTGTACAGCGCTCTTACTGCCGTTTTTAGGATAAACTTTTTGTTGCTAGAATTTTATTAAATATGCTATAATTTATACAAATTATTTACTTATAAAATTTGAGGTTTTTTGTGTATTTACAAGCTCTTGAGATAGTCGGCTTTAAAAGCTTTGCAAATAAGACTCGGTTAGTGTTTGAACCGGGTATTACCGCTATTGTTGGACCAAATGGATGCGGTAAGAGTAATGTTTCAGATGCAATTCGTTGGGTTCTAGGTGAGCAGAGACCTACAGAATTGCGTGGCTCTGCTATGACAGACGTTATTTTCAATGGTACAGATTCTCGTAAACCATTAGGTATGACTGAGGTTTCTGTAACATTTGCTGATTGCGAGAAGCAGCTCGGTACTGAGTATAATGAAGTGACAATTACTCGCCGCGTATTCCGTTCTGGCGAAGGTCAGTACTTTATTAACCGCACCCCATGCCGCTTGCGTGATATTCAGCGCTTGTTTATGGATACCGGTGTCGGTACATCCTCTTATTCTGTTATGGCTCAGGGTCAAATTGATGCTGTTTTGTCATCTCGCCCTGAGGACCGCCGTGCAATCTTCGAAGAGGCAAGTGGTATTACTCGCTTCAGAGCTGACCGCAAGGAAGCAATGCGTAAGCTTGATCAAACAGATGCAAACTTGATGCGCTTAGGTGATGTTATCCGTGAGTTGCATCGTCAGATTGGTTCATTGCAGCGTCAAGCAGGTAAGGCTCGCCGCTATAAAGAGCTTCAAGCAGATTTACGTAAGTATGATTTGTATGTAACAATTGAGCGAATTAAAGAGCTGGATGCAAAGGCAAACAGCCTTATTGATAAGCATGACTCAATTGTTGCTTTAGTTCGTGATTTGACAGACCAAGTTGAAGCAGGCGAAGAAGCTAATGCTGCAGCTCGCGAGCAAGTAATGGAGCTTGAGCGTCAAATTGGTGTTGCAATGGAAGCATCAATGCAGGCTCAGGGTCGCCGCAATCAGGTTGTTGAATCAATCCGCATCAATGAGCAACGCATTCTTGAATATAAGCGTTGGCATGAGCGTGATAATAGTGAAATTTCAGAGACACGTGCAACTCGTGGCATTCAGCAGGAGCGCATCGAGCAGCTTGCTGAGCAGCTTGAGGAAATCGAGGGTAAGCTTGCTGCAGCAGAGGATGTTCTAACAGCTGCTCGTGCAAACTTTGACGAGAAGCGTAGTGCTTCAGAGGCTACACGTAATGAGCTTCAGCGTCTGCGTAATGAGTCTGTTGATTTAGAGCGTACACATGCTCGCTTGCAAAATGAACTTACTGAAGTTCAAGCAGCTGAGCGCGAGAATATTCTAAAGCGTGAAAGACTTGCTTCTGAGCTGGAGTCCGCAAAATCTAATATTGCTTCTCTTGAGGATCGCTTAGATACAGTAAGTGGTGAGCTGGAAACTCTTAATGCAATGGTTGATGCAAATGGTGATGCTGTTTCATCAGATCAATCAGCAATCAGCTCAATCAATGCTCAAATCCAGCAGCTTCAGCAAGCACGTGCAAGCCTTCAAGCAGATATTGCTGTGCATGAGGCACGAATCCAATTTCTTACAGATGCTGCTTCCTCTGATGCAGATACACCAAATGGCAATCGCCAGCTGACTGCAGAGAATAATCCACTTGGATTAGAGAGTGGAGCAGTGCTAGGTTCATTGGCAGAGCGCTTGTCAGCCCCAGCAGAATACAGAACTGCTCTTGAAGCTTCTTTACGTGCATGGTTGGATACAATCGTTGTTAAGGATATGGCAGTTGCAAAGCAAGCAATTGCAGCTATACTCGCTTCCGATGCACCTGCTTCAACAAGAGTTGTCGCTCTTGCCGGTGCAAATAATAATCAGATTTCAGGGGAGACTCTGCCACGACTATTGGAATGCATCACATGTACGCCAGATTTTAAGCCAGTTGCTGAGCGTTTGCTTGGTAATGTACTTGTTGTTGCAGATGTTGCAGAGCTTCCAGCAGAACTAAATCCTGCAGCAATTTATGTTACAAAGAATGGTGCCGTATTTCGTGGCAATGGCTTAGCTGAGCTTTGGGTGCCAGATTCATCTGCGTCAAATCCTTTGGCTCGTCATATGCAAATTGAGGACGAAACAAAGCTGCTTGATGAGCTACGTGACCAATTTGATACACTTTTGAATGAGCTTGACGATTGCGAGGCAAAGCGCACACAGGTAGAGAAGCAGCTTGGTGAACATCGTGCATTGCTGGAGCAGAGCTCTCGTGCTGCTGCTCAGAAGGAAGGTGAGGAGCGCACAATTGAGCGTGATCTTGCTTCTGCACGTGCACGCTATACACAAGTAGACAGTGAGCTAAAGGCACTTGGTGCTGCAGTAGAAAATGGTTCCTCTCGCAGTAAGGAGCTTGCTGAGCGCATCAATTCTATGGCAGAGAGCCGCACTCGTATTGCTGATGCTGTTGCTGCATTTTCAACAAATGTTCATGAGGCTGAGGAAAAATTCCTTGAGGCACAAAGTGCTCTTACAGATGCTCGCTTAGCTCATGCTTCTATTACACAGCAGAATGACAACCTAAAGTCACAGTATAACACTGGCATGATGCGTCTGACCGACTTAGACAGACTTATTGAGGGTCGTCTTGCAGGTCTGAAAGCTTATGATGACAGTATTGCTAAGCTGACAGCAGAGAATCAGCAAAATACAGATGCTCTTGATGTTCTTGAAGAGGATGTTAATGCTAAGAATGTGAAGGTTACAGAGCTACGCTCCGAGCGTACTACTCATCAAACAGCTCTTGATCAGGCAGAGCGCATTCTTCACAATACACGTGTTGAGCTTTCAAAAACAGAAGGTGAGCGTAATCAGCTTGAGGTTTCTATTGCAGAGCAATCACTCCGTAAGCAGAATATCTATGATCGCTTGATGATTGATTGGCACCTGACACCTGAGCAGCTTGTTGCAGAACCTCCAGCAGATTGGGGAGAGGAGAATCCACCTGACTTGGCAACTGCAGAAGCTCTGATCAAGGATTTACGCCAAAAGATGGATGAGCTTGGCCCAGTAAATCTTGTTGCTATTGAAGAATATCAAGAGATTGAAGAGCGCCATGCATTCCTAGTTGCCCAAGAAGCAGATTTAACAAGTGCTAAAGCTAAGCTTATTGACTTGATTAAGGAAATTGACCAAAAGTCAACTGAGATGTTTAAGGACACATTTGAAAAGGCAAATGTAAACTTCCAGACAATGTTTACACGCCTCTTCAATGGTGGTACAGCTCAGCTTTCATTGCTTGATGGTGAGGATATTCTAGAGTGCGGTATTGATATTGTTGCACGTCCACCAGGAAAGAAACCTTTGAGTGTTTCTCAGCTTTCTGGTGGTGAGCGTACAATGACAGCGGTTGCACTTCTGTTCGCAATTTACATGATTAAGCCAAGTCCATTTGCTTTGCTTGACGAGTTGGATGCTGCGCTTGACGATTCTAACATTGGTCGCTTCGTTGGTGCTCTTAAGGACTTCCTAGAGCTATCTCAATTCCTAATCATTACCCATAACCAGCACACAATTGCTGGTGCAGATATTGTTTATGGTGTAACACAAGAGGAAAAGGGTATCTCTAAGATTATTTCAATGCGCTTGAAGCGTATTGGTGTTCAAGAGCTACAGGAAGAGGAGCTTCCAGAGGTTGCTGCACCACCTCCACCAAGTAAGCGTAAAATGAAGCGCTACGAGAAGCTCGGAGAAGAGGAATAATTTTTAATTTAATATATAAAGGATAATATGAGTGTATTTGAAATTGGTATGCTTGTTGCATTTGGTTTTAGTTGGCCAATAAGCATTATAAAAACATTACGTGCAAAGCGTGTTTCAGGAAAAAGCCCATTGTTTTTGGTAATCATAATGCTTGGCTATGTGTCAGGTATCTTACATAAGATATTCTATGCTTATGATTTTGTGCTTTGGCTTTATGTTCTTAACCTATTGATGGTTGGCTTTGATTTGCTACTTTATCTACACTACAGAAAGCAAGACTAATAGGGACGGTGTAGAATGAATTTATTCGCAATCAAGCGCGTTGATGAACTTCTAAAGCAAGGAACAAAGAAACCATTTTGTCATGTTTCTGAATTCGTTGATTTTGCTGAATTAGGAGAACGTACAAAGTCCGGCGAAATCAAGCGCGTTATTCTTTATGTTCGTCATAGCGAGCGCCCACCAATTGAGGTTGATGATCCAACCTTTGGTGCAAATCTTGGCCTAACAGAGGATGGCGTCAAGCTCTGCAAAGAGGTTGGTGCCGCACTGCGTGATATCCCAGATTTGCAGGCATATGCCAGCCCAGCTCGCCGCACCATATTAACAGCAGAAGAAATTCTTTCTGCCTATGGTATAGAGAACCCAAATGTGGCAGAGTCTAAGGAGATTGGTCTTGCTGGATTATATACATCAAACAGCAAGATTCTTCACGAATCTTATTTTAAGCGTGGTAGTGTAGAGGTAAATGATGCCTACAATAATGGCGATGCTGTGGCAGGGTACATTCCTCGCGATGATGCAGCAATGGCTATGTTTAACTATCTTGTAGGACCAGAGTTAAGTGGTAACCTTTTAATGGTCAGCCATGATGTGTTTATCGCTGCATTTATGTCTTCTCTTTCAAATAATGGCTGGGGATTAAGCACAAAGAATTGGGTAGGTTTCATTCAAGGTGCTGCTTTGACATTAGAATTTGATGGTTGGCACATGTATCGTGTAGTTCCGAATAAGGTTGCTGCACAAAGCATATTCATTCAGTAATGAATTGTTAATTGCATAAACCTGCTAATCGATAAAATTAAGGACTGATTTTTATGCCAGTATATCACTACGAACCAAAGGAAGAAAACACAGGTTGCGAGTTTTGTCGTGATGGATTTGATTATACTCAATCCATTAAGGATGACAAACTGACTCAGTGTCCAGAGTGTGGCTGTGAGATAGTTAAGACACCAGTCGCAGCAGCAATTGGCCGCTCACAATCATGCTTTGATGATAGAGCAAAGGCAGCAGGTTTTTCTAAACTGAAGAAAATTGGTACTGGTGAGTACGAAAAACAATACTAAAAAGGGGTAAAAAATTATGAAGGGAATAGTTTTAGCAGGTGGTTCAGGTACACGCTTACATCCAATTACTCTTGCAGTAAGTAAGCAACTTCTTCCAATTTATGATAAGCCAATGATTTATTATCCAATTTCTGTTCTTATGCTAGCAGGAATTAAAGAAATTCTAATTATTAGCACACCTCATGATTTACCTCTTTTTAAGCATTTATTAGGCGATGGTTCACAGTTTGGTGTAAGCTTCTCATATTGTGAGCAGCCAAGCCCAGATGGCCTTGCACAAGCATTTATCTTAGGTGAAAGCTTCCTTGATGGTGATTCAGCAGCACTTGTGCTTGGTGATAACATTTTCTTTGGAAATGATTTTAAGAAAACAGTCTGTGAAGCAGCTAAACAAGCAGAGAATGGAGCTTGTGTATTTGGCTATCAAGTAGCAGATCCAGAGCGTTATGGTGTGGTAGAATTTGATAAATCAGGAAAAGTTATTGGTATTGAAGAAAAGCCTGCTCAACCTAAATCAAATTATGCAGTTCCTGGTTTGTATTTCTACGATAATAATGTTTGCGAATATGCTAAAGCACTTAAGCCATCACCTCGTGGTGAACTTGAAATTACAGATTTAAATCTTGAGTATTTGAAGCGTGGAAAACTTCGTGTTCAGTTGTTTAGCCGTGGTATTGCTTGGTTGGACACCGGTACATATGGCTCTTTGCTTGAGGCTTCTAACTACGTAGAGACAATTCAAAATCGCCAAGGCCTTCAAATTGCTTGTCTTGAAGAAATTGCTTACCGTCAAGGCTTTATTACTGCTGATCAGTTGCGTGAGCAGGGTGAGAAGATGAAAAAGAATGCCTATGGAAAATATTTAATTAATGTTGCAGAGGGAAAATATGACATTTGAGACAACAGATATTAAGGATGTTCTTATTATTCGTCCAAAAACATATCTAGATTCCAGAGGCTATTTTAGAGAACTTACTCGAACAAATATTCTTGCAGAGAATGGAATTACAGAAGCATTTGTGCAAACAAATAATTCTTTTTCAACAAAAGGGGTTATTCGTGGAATGCATTATCAGCTAAAGAATGCACAATCAAAGCTTGTTTGTGCAACATATGGTGAAATTTACGATGTGATTATTGATCTTCGTAAAGATTCACCAACCTTTGGTAAGTGGGTAGGTGTAAATCTTTCTGCTGAACGTGGTGAGTTGTTATATGTTCCAAAAGGCTTTGCTCATGGTTTTCAGGTGCTGAGTGATTTTGCTTCAGTTGTGTATCAATGCAGCGATTATTTTACACCTACTGATGAATATGGTATCAATTGCTTTTCAAAAGCATTGGGAATTGATTGGAAGGACATTCCATGCGTAATGTCTGATAAGGATAAACTTCTTCCAGAATTTTCTGATGTTACGGAAAAACTCTTATTCTGATAATTTTTTACATTTTTATAAGTAAGTAGAACCGAAGATGTGAATAGGATATAATCCTAATTTGTATCTTCGGTTTTATTTTATTTCGAAGATTTAAGTTTCAAACTTTTTCAATAGCTAAATTTTGGTTTATATGAATGCTTTAATGAAATTTACGTTTTGGTTGTGAAAATGTATGTAGATTGCAAAACTAAATGCACCAAAAGAGGTGCATTTACTTTTGCAAATTACAAATTATGCAATTTTCCTTATAGTTTTTTCTTGCAAAAGATATCTAGGATAGTTTAATATATGAACGAGTTGTAGTTTTATGCTACTTTAAGTCTTTAGTTATAGTGTACTTTTAGTTTTTAGATTTCATGTCTATTCAATCTTTTGGTAAAAGAGAAAATATATTTAAATATGGTAGTGAAAAATGCCTAGAGTATCAGTTGTGATGCCTGTTTTTAATACGAAAACAGAATATTTTAAAGAATCAATAAATAGTATTCTTGGTCAGTCTTTTAACGATTTTGAATTATTGATTATTGATAATGGCTCTGATTGTTATGTTGCAGATATAGTTAAAAGTTATAGCGATAAAAAAATTAAATATTTTAAATTTGAAAAAAATCAAGGGCCAGCTATTGCGCGTAATAAAGGGATTGATGAAGCCGAAGGTGAATATATTGCATTCATTGATTCTGATGATATTTCTTTGTCCCAGAGATTAGAAAAACAGGTAGAATTTTTAGATAATAATTTTGATGTAGGTTGTTTAGGAACTGCATTTGAAGTTATATGTGAAAATCCTAATAAAATGCGACGATTTAACTCTCTTAGAGAACATTTTGAAATTGAGTGCTATTTGGTTTTTACTGGTTGTACTTTATGCCAAAGTTCAATTATGATAAGAAAATCTATTTTAGATAAATGTAATATACGTTATAGACCGGAATGGGTTCCGTCAGAAGATTATGGTCTTTTTATAGATTTAGTAGGCAAAACAAAATTTAAAGTTCTTGATGATATTTTGGTAAAATATCGTTTGCATCGCGATAGTACATCTAATTTATATAAAAAAGAACAAAGAGAAGAAAGTAAAATAATACAAGCGTTTGCAATTAATAAGTATTGTAATATGTCTACTAAGAATAAGAAACTTTTCTCTCGATTTATTTTAGATGGTAATCTTAAAAAAAGGGAATTGGTTGAACTTGCCGGTGTAATAAATGATTTGATTACATATTTGTGTGACCATGGTTGTCCTAAAAATGATGTTATGTATGCGTTAAAGAGAAAGATAAAAAATGTATACTATCACACTCGTTCTTTTCGTGGTCAATGGAATTTAATGGTGTCTCCTATAAATAAAATCTTTAATCTTTCGCTATTTTGGCGTTTAATGTGTTTAACAACAAGAGGAATTTTCAAATGAAAACACTTATATTAGCAGGAGGTCTCGGAACAAGACTAGGTGAAGAAACTAGCGTAAAACCAAAGCCTATGGTAGAAATAGGAGGATTTCCTATTTTATGGCATATAATGAAAATTTACTCTACTTTTGGTTTTAATGATTTTGTGATATTGACAGGATATAAGCAAGAAGTGATTAAAAATTACTTTGTTAATTATTACATGAATAATTCAGATATCACTGTTGATTTATCAACAAACGCTGTTGAAGTACATCAAACAAGATGTGTTCCATTTAAGGTTACGATGTTATATACAGGACAAAATACACTTACAGCAGGAAGGATTAAACATGCTCAAGATTTTATTGGGAATGAGCGGTTTATGTTAACTTATGGTGATGGTATTGGTAATGTTAATATCAATGAGTTAATTAGGTGTCACGAACAATCTGGTAAATTATGCACATTAACTTCTCATCAGCCTGAAGGAAGATTTGGCGCTTTGGCCATTAAAGAAGATGGAATGATTGAAAACTTCTTAGAGAAACCGAAAGAAAGTGGAATTTGGATTAATGCAGGTTTCTTTGTATGTGAGCCTGAAATTTTTAACTATATTGAAGGTGATGGAATAAATATGATGTGGGAACATGACCCTTTAAGAAAATTAGCGCGAGATGGACAGCTAAACGCTTACAAGCATCATGGATTTTGGCGTCCTATGGACATGCTAAAAGATAAAGAAGATCTTAATAAAATGTGGTCTAATAATACAGCTCCATGGAAGGTTTGGAATGACTAATTTAAAAAAAGTATTAGTAACAGGTGGGACAGGTTTTATAGGTCATAATGTTGTTAATGAGTTAATTCAACGAGGTTATGAAGTTCATTCTCTCGTTTTCCCACCATTTATGCCAGAGCAACCTAATTTAATTCAGTATGAAATGAATTTAATGGATACGGAGGCATTAAAGAGTTTTTTTATCGACCATCGGTTTGAAAGTCTTATTCATCTTGCTTGGTATGTTGGACCTAAATGTCATGTTCATGATTTGAATATGGATTGGTTGATTAGCACATTAAATTTATTAAAATATTTTAAAGAACAAGGTGGTAAGGTGTTTTTAGGGGCAGGAACATGTTCTGAATATGAATATAAATACGGATATTTATTGGAAGAAGAGACACCTACAGATACTAAGACACTATATGGAAATAGTAAAAATGCTATCTATAACGTAGCAAAAGTATTTTGTAAACAAAATGATATTGCATTTAAGTGGCCAAGAATCTTTAATTTATATGGTCCACATGAAAAGCCTCAACGTTTAATGCCTTTTGTAATCAACTCTTGCATAAATGGAGAAGATGTTAAAGTTAGTGACTGCGTTAAATTTCAAGATTATCTTCATGTAGAAGATACTGCAAGAGGTATTGTAGATGTTTTTGAAAGTGATTTACAAGGTGCTGTTAATATTTGTTCTGGACAACCAGTTCAATTAAAAACAATTGTAAATAAAATTGCTGAAATTACAAATTTTCATGGGAAAATTCTCTGGGGAGCTATTCCTGCAGCATTTGGTGATGATTTGGTAGTTGGCAATAATGAAAAACTTAAATCAATTGGCTGGAGACCAAAATATACATTAGAAGAAGGTCTTCGTCAAACAATTAACTGGTGGAAGGAACATAAAAATGTATAATACTGTTTATGAAGGAAAAACAGTCTTAGTAACAGGTCATACAGGATTTAAAGGATCTTGGCTCTCAATTTGGTTGACACATATGGGAGCAAATGTTGTAGGTTATTCATTAGATCCTTATTCTAATAAAGGTAATTTTGGCGCATCTCATTTGCATGATAAACTTTATGCTGATGTTCGTGGTGATACCCGTGATTTGGTTCATCTAGACGAGGTTGTAAAAAAATATCAACCAGAGATAGTGTTTCATTTGGCTGCACAAGCTCTTGTTCGTACATCTTATGAACAACCAAGAGAAACTTTTGAAACAAATATTATGGGCAGCCTTAATGTAATGGAAGTTATGCGTAATAATGATTGTCTCAAAACAGCTATAATGATTACTTCCGATAAATGTTATGAAAATGTTGAGCAGATATGGGGATATAAAGAGACAGATCGCATGGGAGGCGAAGATCCTTATTCAGCCTCCAAAGGTTGTACCGAATTGATGCTTCACGCATATCGTCAGTCTTTTTTCAATCCTGAAAAATATGCTGTTCATGGTAAAGCTGTTGCCATTGTTAGAGCTGGTAATGTTATTGGCGGTGGAGATTGGTCGGATAATCGTTTGATCCCTGATTGTATCCGTTTCATCGAGGCTGGTAAACCTATTGAAATTAGAAATCCAATTGCAACTCGTCCTTGGGAACACGTTTTAGAGCCTTTGTCAGGATATCTCAAGGTTGGCCAAAAATTGTTGGAAGATCCTGTAAAATATGCTACAGCGTTTAACTTTGGACCTCATATTTCAGCTAACAAGACTGTTTTAGAAGTTACCCGTCGTTTGGTTGAATATTATGGTAAAGGCGAAGTTGTAGATGCATCAGATCCTAATGCTGTACATGAAAATACATTGCTTAATTTGGATGTTACCAAAGCTTATGTAATGTTACAGTGGGAAGCTAAGTGGGGTTTACAAGAAATGATTGAAAAGACTGTAGATTGGTATAAAGAAGCTCTCACTTCTGATGATATGTGGGATTTTTGTGTAAAACAAATTTTAGATCATGGAGAACATCTTGCCAAATAATATAGTTTTGGGTGCCGGAATAGCAGGAATTTCGGCATCCTATCATCTTAAGCAAAAAGGTATAGAAAGCACCATCTATGAAAAAGATAGTGATTGGGGTGGTTTGTGTGGTTTTTTTGAAATAGAAGGCTTTAGATTTGATCGTTTTGTGCATTTTACGTTTACAAAAGAGGAATACATTGCTAACATTTTTGAAAAATCATCTCCATTATATGCTCATCCATCAATATCATACAATTACTATAACGGTGCTTGGCTAAAACATCCGGCAATCAATAATCTAGCTCAATTATCTTCTGAAGAAAAAACTCAAATCATCACTGATTTTGTTAATCGACCTCAAAAAGACGTGTCAGAAATTAAAAACTATGATGAGTGGTTGAGAGTTCAGAATGGTAATTATTTTGCAGAACATTTTCCTTTTCCATATACTAGAAAATATTGGGGGCAAGAACCAAAGGATATGGAAACAAGATGGATTGGCAATCGTATTCGTTCTGCGGCACTTGATGAAGTTTTACGAGGAGCTTTTGAAGAGCAAGAACAAAATTTCTATTATACAAGTTACATGAAATATCCGAAAAAAGGTGGATTTAGGAGTATTCTTAATCATTGCCGTAATGGATTAGATATACACTTTAATAAGAATGTTGTTCGGATAGATTCTCGCAATAAGGCAGTATACTTTGCTGATGGATGTCATGAACAATATGACCGCCTCATCTCATCTTTGCCATTGCCTGAAATTGTCAAGATAATTGATGATTGCCCAGCAGAAGTATTGGAAGCTGCAGAAAAATTGCATTGGACTAGTGGTTATCAGATATCTCTTGGTTTCAATCGACCTGATGTCGCAAAACATTTGTGGTTTTATATTTATGATGAAGATGTAATGCCGGCAAGAGTATATTCGCCAAACTTAAAATCCTCGGATAATGCGCCTGAGGGTTGTTCTTCTTTGCAAGCAGAAGTGTTTTTTGATTGTAAAGCAGAAATTCCATTATCAAGTGTGGTATTAGAGAATACAATTAGCCGATTAAAGGAAATATGCAATTTTGTCGATAAAGATATAGTGGTTAAAGATATCCGTTTTGAAAAATATGCAAATGTTACATTTACTCACGAGATTTATGAAAATCGTCAGATAATTTTAGATTATTTGAAATCTGAAGGAATTGATTCAATAGGACGCTTTGGAAAATGGGATTATCTTTGGACGTTTCAAGCGTTTAAAACTGGAATGGAAATATAGATGATAAAAATTAGAGAAATTATTAGCTTCAAAATATTAAAAATTGCATTTTTAGTATTACAACATTTTTTTAAAAAAACATGTTATATATGTGTTGATAATATGTATGAAAAACATGCAAGTTGTATTGATACATATTCTTTATTTGAATATTTACGAGCTAATAAAAAAGAGGCATATTATTTAATATGGAAAGAAAATTTGTCATATAAAACAAAAAAAACAGAGGGAGTTATTACATTTAATCGTCAGGGGGATCCTGATTCTTCAAGCTATTATTTTTTAAAGAAAACTTTTTGGCAATTGTTAAAATGTAAATATGTTGTTTCTTCTTTTTATGGTTCATTGCCTACAAAATATAGAAGTTTTTTAAAAAATAACAAATATATTCAACTTGTTGGAGTTGGACATGGTCCAGTTTTTTTAAAAACATTAGTTTTTGATTATCCTTTTTGTCAAGAGCAAGAATGGGATAGATATTTAGTAACTAATGATGAAGAAAAAAATATATTTTTAGCAAATGGTTGGCCAGAATCAAAGTTAATTTTAAATGGATTACCTAGGTATGATTGTTGTGTAAATACCCCCCATAAACAAAAGAAAATTTTTATATTTTTTACTTGGAGATTGACTTTCGAAAAAGAAAGAAATAGTATTTACACATCCAAATATTTAAATAAATTATATAAGTTATTAAATAATACTGAATTAAATATTTATATAAAAAAATATGATATAAAAGTTGTTATAGGTCTTCATCATGCATTGATTGATATTGTTAGAATGAAAGTACCAAATTTTCCTTTTGAGGTTGCTGATTCAACAAATTTAATTGAAGAAATAAATACATCAGATTTGTTTATTACAGATTATTCATCAATATTTTTTGATTCTGCATATTTAGACCATCCTTGTATTTTCTATAGGCTAGACGATAAAGATCGATTTCTAATTGATATAGATATTCAAGATAGAGATAATATGAAAGAAAAAGATAGTCAGTTATATAATGTATTTTATGAAGAGAGTCAAGTCATAGAAAAAATAAAATATTATATAACAAATGATTTTCAATTAGAAAAAAATAATAAATCTAAAATGAACAAATTTTTTATTCAGAGAAAAAACAATATTCCAACATTTATTGAGACTTTAGAGAAATAATGAATACAAAAATATTAATCACATATAAAGATAATTACGAAAAAATAGAAAATGAGATATTAACTCCTATTCAAACTGGGCGTGCCATTTCTAATGAAATTTTTGACGGTATGATAGGAGATGATACAGGAGATAATATCTCTTCTGAAAATAATAAATATAGTGAATTAAGTGCTCAATATTGGGCTTGGAAAAATTATGAAGAATTAGGGAATCCTGATTATATTGGGCATATGCAATATCGTAGGCATTTTATTTTTAATAAGAATGCAAGTTTTAGTATGCATACACCTAAAGAGCAAATTAATGGGTTTTCGGTTAAATTTGTTGAAAATCTAACAGATGATTATATCAAAAATATAGGTTTAGATGAGAATACCATTACTTCTGGAATCGAGAATCTAGATATTGTAGTTGTTAAAAAGTCTAATATGAGATATATTGGATGTAAAAATGCTAAAGAAGATTTTTTAAAACATGTACCGGGTTCTCAAGAAACAGATTATAATATATTAAAAAATATCTTATTAAAAAATCATCCTAATTATATTAACGTATTAGATAAATTAGAAAATGAACCATACAGACATTTTTATCATATGTTTGTAATGAAGCGAGAAATATTTTTTGAGTATTGTTCTTTTATTTTTCCCCTATTAAAAGAAATTGATGGATTAATAGATTATTCTTATCGAGGAACTCGAGGTGGTCGTGTTTTAGGATATTTGGGAGAAATGCTCTTATGTTTATTTGTATTTAAGAAACATGAAGAGGGTATGCAAATAGGTGAGTATTATTCTACAGTGATATTGAAGAATAAAAAAAATAATACAATAATTAAAAAACAATGTAATGTTTGTGATGAAAAAAAAGAAGATAGGTGTGTTGTATACAACATTGATAATTTAAATTTTTATCATGCATTAGCTTCTATATTTTCGCTAAATCAATATTTGGTCGATAATAAATCCTATGATTTAGTTATTTTGTATAGTAATTTAAATCCAAAACAGTTGAATTATATAAATTCAATGATTATTGATAGGTTTAATAATATTATTATAAAAAACGATGAAGAGGTTTTTCATGAAAATGAAATTCTTAATAACCATTCTTTTTTGAAATCTCTTTATTTTTTAAAAAATTATAGAAATATTGTTTATATAAATTCAAGACTTCGTTTTAATAATATAACTAATTTTTCACAATTTGAAAATGATAAAATTAGGGTTTCTAAACACCCTCAAAATGCAAAAATCATAAATATCGAACCGAACACAATGAAGTATATTTCTAATATCTTAGAATTAGACGATCCATACAAATATTTTATAGATGATATAATATTTATTAATACGTGTCTGATAGACTTTGAAACAATAAATGAAAAAGTAAAAACAGATTTAACTTTTATAACCAAACAAATCGATATACTTAATTATATTTTTAATAAAGAAATAACATATCTTCCTGAAAATTATGTAATGGAGATTTCTTTGGCAGAACGTAAAAAATATTTTTCAAATGATGAATATGATAATGTTTTCAATAAATGCATTTGTTTCTATAAGCCTATAGATGATCATTTGATAGGTGTTTTAAAATATATAAAAAACACTCCTTTTTATGAAGAGATATTGTTTGAATCGATAATAAATATTATTGGGGAAAAGGAACATGAGACTAAATTGTTATTTGTAATGAATAACATAGTTAAATTTAAGTTAAAAAAAGCATTATATCGCATAAAAAAGAGATTTTATTCCGGCAGAAAACAAGAAAAATATCAGAAAAAATATGATATAGTCAAAAAACTTATCAAAGAAGCAAAGCATCATAATAAATCTTTATTTAAGTTTTAATATGAAAAATATTAGAATATTTGTGACCTATCACGATGATCATTATAGGATTAAGTCTAATATCCTTGAACCTATTCAGACAGGTTGTATTAATGCACCAAAATTGTTTGATGGTATGTTGCGTGATGATATCGGTGATAATATCTCGGATAAAAATGACAAATATTGTGAACTTTCCGCTCAGTATTGGGTTTGGAAGAATTATGATAAAGTCGGAGTTCCTGATTATATTGGTTTTATGCATTATCGTAGACATTTTATATCTGATAATTGGCAAGGTTTTCCTGATTGGAGCTGGTTGCCTAAAGGAAATATGCATTTTTGTTGAAAACGATATACGTGGTTAAAGATATTCGTTTTGAAAATATGCAAATGTAACATTTATCCACAAGATATTTGAAAACGATTAAATAATTTTAGGTTATTTAAAATTGTAAAGAATTGATCCAAAAGGACGCTTCGGGGAATTTGATTATCTCTAGACGTTTCAAGTGTTTAAAACTGGAATTGAAATATGAAAATGAGAAAAAAAATTTATATTAAAGATTTAGGAATATCTATTTCATTAAAAAATAAGCGTAAATATTTTGAATTAATTGAAAAATTGCAGAAAGAAGTAACTCAGGACACATATTTGTTAATGGATAATTTGTATGAAGAATCTGCTTCATGTATAGATACATACTCTTTATTTTTATATTTAAAACAAAATGGGTATAAAGCAAAATATATTTTATATAAGAAAAATTCTTTATATCAAGAATTAAAAGAAAAAGGTGAATTAGAAGATATTATTGTTGCTGATGAATCTTCTTTAACTGGACATGATTTATATGAAAAAATATTTTTTACTTTAATAGTAACAAAGTATATTATATTATCATTCCCTGAATCTTTATATGAAGATATTAGAATTTTTGCTTATAAAAATCGTTCTATTCAAGTTTTAATGATTGGACACGGGCCTGTTTTCTTTAAAACATCTTTATTAGATTTTAAAAAAACAAATTATTTAGCTCCAGAAAGATTTAATTTATATTTAGTTTCTAGCTTAAAAGAAAAAAACTTATTAGTTCGCGCCGGATGGCCTGCTGATAGAATCTTTAATATAGGTTTACCTCGCTTTGATTGGTGTAAAAAGAAAAAGCATGCAGAGAAAAATATAGTTATAATGTTTACTTGGAGATTAGATTCGTTTAGAAAACTTTCAAATGCAAAAGATTTAAAATATTTTGAAAAGTTTGATTCCCTCCTAAATAATAAAACGCTTCAAGATATTGCAAAAACAAATGGTTATAAAGTAACTATAGCATTACACCATTCAATAAAAGATTTATGTAGTATTGATATAAAAGTTCCTAAATGTTTTGAAATCGCCGATACTAATAATTTAATTGAATACATCAATACAGCGGATTTATTTATTACTGATTATTCAAGTATTGTGCATGATTTTATGTTTTTAAATACTCCTGTAATTTTTTATAGACTTGATTATGGAGATCCTTTATTGTGCGAATTTGATAAATATGATTTAGAAGAATGTAAAGAAAAAGATTCTCAAATTTTTAATGTTTTTTATGAAGAAAAAGATTTAATAGGAAAAATTGAATATTACATAAATAATAATTTTACATTGGAACCAGAGTATAAAGAAATCGAAGATTCTTTCTTTACAGAAAAAAAAGATATTTGTAAAAAACTTGTTGAACAATTAGAATGCTATACACCGACTAATTTTGAAAATATTGTTGTCGAACCAAACTGGAAAGATGTTAAAACTGCAATTTGTGTAAGTTCATCTGATGAGTATTTACCATATTTATGTGTGTATTTAAAATCTATAACAAAATATACAGTTGCAAAAAAAGATGTTATAGTTTTCAATCGTTGCATTTCAGAAGCAAATAAAGAAAAATTGTTAAAATGTTTCTCAGATGATGATAGTTTTTCAATTAGATTTATTGATCCATCGCCTTTATTCAGAGATATAAATTTATATGTTTCGCATGATTACTTTAAAGAAGAATGTTATTATAGAATTGCTGCACCTAAATTGCTAAACAAATATGACAAAATAGTATTTACAGATTTAGATTTAATTGTACAAGATGATATTTTAAAGCTTGCAGATATAAATCTAGAAGGTCATCCAATCGCGGCATGCATTGAACCTCTATGGCGAGAGTTATATATGCATAATAATAAAATAGAAGGTAGAAGAATTCGCGCTTATTCAAATGATGTTTTGAAATTATCTAATCCATTCAATTATTATAACACTGGTGTTGTTGTATTTGATGTTAAAGAATATAATAGATTAAATTCATTTGATATAATATGTGATATTGTTAATCAAAATCAGTTGTTATATCAAGAGCAATGTGCTTTAAATATATTATTTAATAATAATTTCTATACCCTACCTAATGTTTGGAATTATGAATTAGCTCCTTCGTTAATAAACAATAAATATAATTTTGATTTTTATAATGAATATAAATCACAAGAAAAAAATGCTAAAATATTGCATTACCTAGGGAGGTATAAACCTTGGAAAAATCAATTAGAATATAAAGCTGATATTTGGTGGGAATATGCAAGAAGAACTCCTTTTTATGAAGAAATTTTTGCTCAATTACTAGATGCTAAGATTTCTCAAAATAAAAAGGAAATAAGGTTAAGATGTGTTGCACATCATATGGCTAAATTTATGTTCAAAAAAGCATTATATCGCATCATGAAAACTTTTTATTTCGGTAAAAAAAATAAAGAATATCAATTAAAATATGATAAAGTAAAAACCCTTATTAGAGAAGCAAAGCATTATAAAAAAATATTTAAGTTTTAAGATGGCAAATATTTAAATATTTGTATTTTCTCATGATGAATATTGTGAGCTTTCTGTACTATACTAATATATGGAGAATTATGTTAAAACCTAATTACTAATTATGCCAGTTTTATGTATTATCAAAAATACTCTTTTGTTTAATAATTTGGTGATCTAATAGGTTTATAAGTAAAATTACTTTTTGTGAAAAAGGAGATGTTTAAGAAAAATCAGATGAAGATTTTTATTAGGAACAAAAATTAACATTAACAGTTTTAGAGTAAATGAAGAATATGAATTTAATAAAAAATATAAAACAATCTAATTTGATTCAAAATTATTCAAAATTTTTCCCTTATGTGAAGCCATATTTATGGCAAGCGATTCTTGCAATTTTAGTAACATTACCATTAGGAGCTATGGATGCTGTTATCGCTTGGGTTTTGAAGCCCTATACGGATGTTGTAATGATAGAGCGAAGTGCAAAAGCAACATCTTTTCTTCCTCTTTTGGTTATTATATTCAGTTTTGCCCAAAGCTTTTTAAATTATGCTGCTACCTATTTAAATACCTGGGTTGGTCAAAAAATTACAATGGACTTGAAATTAAGTTTATTTAAAAAATTAATGCGTTATGATCCGCGTTTTTTTGACAAGTCAACTTCTGGTGTTATAATATATAAATTTAATCATGATGCAGAAATGGCATCTAGTGGATTATTAGCTAATCTTAAAGTGTTTACGACAAGGCTATTCTCATCAATTTCTTTAATTGTTGTATTAATTTATAATTCATGGCAGTTGTCAATTATTGCAATAGTAATATTATTTGGTGCTTTATATCCATTAACTAAAGTCAGAAAAAAGATTAAAGGGATTATGGATAAAACAATTTTCTCTGGAGCCCAAGTAATGACACATTATAATGAGGCGTTTAGTGGGAATAGAGTAATATCATCCTTTAACTTATATGAATATCAAGAAAAACGTTTTAGTAATACTTTACAATCTGTTTTTAAATTAGGCATGAATATGACTAAGAAAACAGGTATTGTTTCTCCTATGATGCATTTTATTGTTTCAATAGGAATTGCAGGTGTTATTTGGTTAGGTGGGTGGTTAATTTCACATAATCAATTGACTCCAGGAGGGTTTGTATCTTTTATAACAGCTTTATTAATGTTATATCATCCTATAAAATCTATTGGTTCTAATTATACAAATGTGCAAATGTCTCTTTTAGCAATGGAACGAGTTTTTTCTTCTTTAGAATCTAAACCAAGTATAAAAAATAAAGACACAGCAATTAAATTAGAAGATATTAAATCAGATATCGTTTTTGAAAATGTTTGTTTTGAATATGATGCTAATAGACCAATATTAAAAAATGTTTCTTTAAAAATTGCAAAGGGTCAAACCGTTGCGTTTGTTGGAAATTCTGGAGGAGGAAAAACAACTTTAGTAAATTTATTGCCAAGATTTTATGACGTAAAAAAAGGCGCTGTAAAAATCGATGGGCATGATGTTCGAGATATAGATATTGATTCTTTGAGAAATATGATTTCTATTGTTTTTCAGGATAATATTTTATTTTCAGGAACAATTAGAGATAATATTTTACTTGGAAAAACCTCTGCTACAAATGAAGAAATATGGAAGGCGGTTAAATCGGCTTGTTTGGAGGAATTTATTTCATCATTGCCTTTGGGGTTAGATACCGAGATTGGTGAACGAGGTACAAAACTTTCTGGTGGTCAAAAACAACGAGTTGCTATTGCTAGAGCTTTTTTGAAAAATGCTCCGATTGTTATCTTGGATGAAGCAACATCTGCATTGGATAATAAATCAGAAGAAATTGTTCAACAAGCAATTTATAATCTAATGGAAGATCGAACAGTATTTGTGATTGCTCATAGGTTGTCTACTGTTAAAAATGCTGATAATATTGTTGTAATTGATCATGGACAAATTCGAGAACAAGGAACACATGAAGAATTGTTGAAAAAAGAAGATTCTGTATATGCAAAATTATATAAAACCCAATTAAAGTAGGATAATGTTACTTTCGACTAAAATTTAGGATTTTCACAGGATTTTGAATAAAGAATTTTATGAAAATATTTTATTAGTCAGTCTTGCTAGTGTGTTTTAAACACTAGCAAGATTTTTTTACTTTAAGAAGAATGTCTATAATATTCAATAATCTATCAGTGCGGTATAGTAAATTCGTTTCAAATGTACTTTTACAAAATATAACAGGAATTGGCGCGGCAACTTCTGGCTTCCTTTTAGCAAAAAATTTCTTCAGGATATAATTTTCTTGTATTGTCAGTTGCTTCTTTTAACTTAAGAAATTTCAGGTTCTATCGTCAAGTCAGGAGAATTCGTATAACTTAATGTGATTCATTAATTTTAAGTGTAGATTGCAAAACTAAATGCACCTTTGTGCGACTAAACGCACCTGTTTTGCGACTAAATGCACCAAAAGAGGTGCATTTACTTTTGCAAATTACTGTTGTGAAAATGTATTTGTTTATCATTTTATGATATGATAAAATACTTAGTATTTTAAATGGGAGACTATTTATATATGTGTAAAGATACTAACAGTAATAATAAAATATCTACAAAAGAATTACTGAAGCGAGGTCTGCTAATCGCTTTGGCAATCGCCTCTTTATTTGTTTCTTCAGGTTTGGCATTGGCATTTGGTCTTGTATTTGCATTGTTATTCGGCTCTGTATGGAGTAAACCAGTAAAGAAACTATCAAAATATTTACTTCAGTTTTGCGTAGTAGGTATTGGCTTTGGTATGAATTTAGTTGAATCACTAAAGTCAGGCAAAGAAGGAATGCTTTTTACGATTGTGTCTGTTGCAGTAGTAATGGTTGTAGGTATGCTATTTGCCAGAATGTTAAAGGTAGATAGAAAGGCAGGATACCTTGTTTCCTCAGGTACTGCAATTTGCGGTGGAAGTGCAATCGCAGCTACAGCTCCGGTTGTTAAAGCAAATGACAATCAAATATCTGTTGCGCTTGGTACTGTATTTGTGCTTAATGCAATAGCATTGTTTATTTTCCCATATATGGGCTATCATTGGCTTAATATGAATCAACTTGAGTTTGGAGAGTGGGCTGCAATCGCAATTCATGATACAAGCTCTGTAGTAGGTGCTGCCGCTGCCTTTGATGCAAGTTATTTTGCAAATACATCTACACCTAATGTAGCTTTGGAAACAGCAACTCTGATTAAACTTACTCGCGCTCTTTGGATAATTCCTCTTGCTTTAGTAACAATGTTTATCTTCAAAGAAAAGGGTAGTAAAATTTCTATTCCTTGGTTTATCTTGTGGTTTGTCGTCGCTATGATAATCAATACCTATTGTGGACTTCCAGAGTGTATTTCAAAATTTTTAGTGATGATTAGTAAGCGTGGCCTTGCATTGACAATTTTCTTGATTGGAACTGGACTTAGCGTAAAGACAATCAAGGAGGTTGGACCTCGTCCACTTGTTCAAGGTGTGCTTTTGTGGTTAGTTATTGGCACAATGAGTGCTGCAGTAATTAAATTGATGTAGGTGAATTTCGAAACGAAAGTTTTTTAATAAAGGAGTGTTGTATGACTATTAAGGATGTTTTTGAAAATCCAAATAAATATAATTTTAATATATCTAATCTGGGAGAGGCTAAGATAGATACTCCTGTTTGTAGAAAGAAGTATGTGGAGGAAAATGAGCGCGTGCTTATTTCTCACGATGTTTCATATTTGTCCAAAATCGTGCGTCAAAATGGCGTTGTCCCATCTTTTGAAAAGGCAGGTCCACGTAAAAAGATTTTCCATGAGCCAGCATGGTCAAAGGCTGCTATTGTTACTTGCGGAGGCTTATGTCCAGGATTGCATGATGTTATTAAGGGTATTGTTCAGACGCTTTGGTATGAGTATGGTGTGAAGCGAATTGTTGGAATTCGCTATGGTCTGGAGGGATTTATTCCTAAATATGGTCATGCACCTATGGAGTTAAATCCTGATGTAGTTGATGATATTCATACAGATGGCGGAACAATATTGGGCTCTTCTCGCGGAGGTCAGGATACAGAGCAGATTGTTCAGACACTTCTCAACCTCAATATCAATATGCTTTTCTGTATTGGTGGCGATGGTACATTGCGTGCTGCTCGTGATATTGCTGATGAGATTGAGCGTCGCGGTTTACAAATTAGCGTTGTAGGCGTACCTAAGACTATTGATAATGATTTGGCATTTATTGGAAGAAGCTTTGGCTTTGAAACGGCTGTGTATGCAACAGATCCTGTGATTACAGCTGCTCATGTAGAGGCTAAAGGTGCTTATAGAGGTATTGGCCTGGTAAAACTGATGGGACGCGACTCCGGTTTTATTGCTGCTTATGCTTCGCTTGCTAATTCCTTTGTTAATATGTGTCTGATCCCAGAGTCTCAGTTTGAACTGGAAGGAGAGCATGGTTTGTTTGCAGCATTAGAGCGTCGCTTTAATGCAGGTAAGACCCATGCCGTAATAGTTGTGGCTGAGGGTGCAGGTCAAAACCTGATTGAAGGAGAAGCAAATGTTGATGCTTCAGGCAATATTCTAAAGAAAGACATTGGTGAATTTCTAAAGAACAAGATTCAAGATTATTTTAAGAAAAAGGGTAATCCTGTTTCTATCAAATACTTTGATCCAAGCTACAGCATTCGCAGTGTGCCTGCATTAGGTACAGATGCAATACTTTGCCACCTTTTGGCTAAGAATGCAGTACATGCAGCAATGGCAGGAAAAACAAATTGCGTAATTGGTAAATGTGCAGATATTTATATGCATGTACCTATTGCATTGGCAACAATTGAGCGTCAGAAGATAAATGTGGACGACACTCTATGGCAGGCTGTGCTAGATACAACTTGTCAGGAACGCTACTTTGGCTACGAGCCAATTGTTAAAAGCAAATAATGCTTATCTAAGCATCCGGACTCTGCCACAAAGTTAGGTGAAATAATGAAGACAGACTTTGCCACAATAACAATGTCCCCAGCAATAGATACCACGCTGGAAATCGAAGCATTTCCTTATGATAATGCTGTGATTAAGGCTGGTAAAGAGGTGTATTCTGTTGGTGGTAAAGGGTTGAATTCTGCGCATTGGCTTTCTGTACGAGGTGCGAGTGTGCTGGTTACAGGTTTGCTTGGCAAGGAAAATGCAGCAGAATTTGAGCGTTTTATGCGAGAGAATAAGCTCGTGGATGAGTTTATTCGTGTTCCTTTATATTCACGCATCAACGTAATGTTTGTATCACCTTATGGCATGTTCAAGGTCAATCGCTCTGGCTTCCCGGATTTACGTTCTGAAGATTACGATATCAAGACAATTATAGAGAGCTGCCAAAAGGCACATACCTGCATTATGGCAGGCTCAATCCCTAAGGCAATGCCTGATGATGTGTATGCACAAGTGATTGATGCAATGCACTCGGTTGGTTCTGCAGCTGTTCTTGATGCATCAGGCAAACCTTTTGCACTCGGTTTAGAAGCTCACCCTGATGTAATCAAACCAAACAGACAAGAATGCTCTGAATATTTAGGAAAAACAATTTCCACAAAGCATGATATTTATGCTGCACTTGAAGCATTGGGCAAGAAGGCAAAGCTTGTAATTCTTTCCGATGGTGCAAGTGGCTCTTGGTTCTTTGATGCAGAGGGCTCAGGAGAAATCAAGTTTATGGCAGCACCTGAGGTTGAAGTTGTTGACACAACAGGTGCAGGAGATGCACTTTTGGCAGAGTTTTCATATAGGTATTTTGGGCTTGCTTCAGATGAGCGAAAATTGACGGAGGAGCTTATGTCCCACGCTGTTGCTGCAGGCTCTGCAACTTGTACGCTCCCTGGTGCAAGAGCACCTTCTGCCGCATTTGTAGATAATTTAGCAAAGAATTTAATGCTTAAAAAGGAACAATAAAATGAGCTCAAAAATTGATAAATCAAAATTATCAAGACTCTCAGATATACTAAAACGAGATTTTGATGATGGACTAATACCTGGTGCCTCTGTAATCCTAATAAAGGATGGCGAGGAGGTTTTTTATGATGACGTAGGCTATGCTGATATCGAGGAAGGAAAGAAGATTAGCCGCGACACATACTTCCGTATGTATTCACAGACTAAGCCATACACAGGGCTAGCTGCTGCAATGTGTGTTGAGAGGGGAATCTTTTCTCCTCGTGAGCCTGTTTATAATTATTTCCCGACCTTTGCAAATAAACAGTATGAGGTTGATGGCTCAGGTGTATTTAAGCCTACACCACGCCCTGTGCTTATTTCGGATCTACTTAATATGACCTCCGGTATCTCGTATCCAAGCGAATGGGATGAGGCTTCTCGTCAGGCTGGTAAGCTAGTAGAGGATGCACGCAAGGCTCAAAATGAGGGTGTCCCTTTCACAACGCGCGAGTTTGTTTCACGTTTAGGTGAAATGCCACTTGCATTTGCTCCAGGTGACCGCTGGGCTTACGGCTATTCTGCCGATGTCACTGGTGGTGTGATTGGGGAGGCAAATGGCTGCACCTTTGGCGAATTTATGAAAAAAGAAATTCTTGAGCCACTTGGGATGACTCATACGGGCTTTGATATGCCAAATTCAGAACGCTACAAGCTTGCAAAGACTTATCGCCTTTATCCAGAGGGGCTACGCCCAGAGGGAGAGATTGCAGATAGGCATCTAGGTTTAAATGCTTACAAAGAGGGTGAGGTTTTCTTTGAGTCAGGAGGCGCAGGCTTTGTTTCTACTGTCGATGACTTGGCTCAATTCTCTAAGTTTATGATTAATCGTGGCAAATTTGGTGATACAAGGCTTATTTCTGAAGCTGGCTTTAATTGGTATACCTCTCCACAGCTAACGCCTCATCAGGCACGTACCTTCAACTGGCAGGATTTTCCTGAGCATAACTACGGAAACTTCATTACAACGAAGATGATGAAGGGCTGCTACTCAACACCTGACAATGTTGGAACCTTCGGTTGGGGTGGCTGGCTTGGCACAAACTGCTTTGTTGACCCAGTAGAAAATATGTCTATGGTATTCCTCGTTCAGCGACTATTTGCGGGAGATCCAAAGGTCAAGGTGACCGAGCTTTATTATCGCTTGCGTTCAGCAGCATATTCAGCACTTGTATAATTTATAACGAATGAGGTAATTATGAAGCTAGATGTTAAAAAGTTAAATTTACTTTCAGGATTGATGCGCCGTACCATTGATGAGGGGGAATTACCAGGTGCATCTGTAATGGTAATCAAGGATGGCGAAGAGGTGTTCTTCGATGCTGCTGGCTATGCAGATATTGAGAATGGCGTGAAGATTGATCGCGATACATATTTTCGCCTTTACTCCCAAACAAAGCCTTTTACTGGCTTGGCTGCTGCAATGTGCGTTGACCGAGGAATCTTTTCTCCTCGTGAGCCTGTCTATAATTATTTCCCAACCTTTGCAAATAAAAAATGCATAATCAATGGAGAAATACGCCCAGCCCCACGTCCAATTTATATCTCTGATTTGCTCAATATGACATCAGGCATTTCATATCCAGGGAATTACGATGAGCCATCACGCGAAATGATGAAGCTCCTTGATGAGGTTAGAAAGGCACAGGATAGGGGAGAGCGCATAACAACTCGTGAAATCGTTTCTAAGGTTGGTGAATTCCCAACAGCCTTTGCTCCAGGTGATAGGTGGAACTATGGCTTCTCTGCAGATGTTGCAGGTGCAGTAGTGGAGGTGGCAAATGATTGCCGCTATGGCGAATTTTTGCAGAAGGAAATCTTTGACCCTCTTGAGATGAAAACCATTGGCTTCTCTATTCCAGATAAAGAAAGAGGAAAGCTAGCTAAGACATACATCCGCACACAGGAGGGATTGAAGCTCTATGGAGAGCTTGAAAATCGCAATATTGGCATGAATTCCTACAAGGAGGGACTTGTAGATTTTGAATCAGGTGGAGGAGGACTTGTTGGTACAATCGATTCGCTAGGAAAATTCTCCAAGTTCATTATTGCACGTGGCAGGGTGGGTAATGAGCGCTTGATTTCAAAGTATGGCTTTGACTGGTACACCTCTCCGCAGCTAACAAAGGAGCAGGCTCGTTCCTTTGACTGGGCAGATTGCTTGAATCAGAATTATGGCAATTTCCTCAATATCAAGACAACAATGACAGCTTGCTCAACACCTGACAATGTTGGCACCTTCGGTTGGGGTGGCTGGCTTGGCACAAACTGCTTTGTTGACCCAGTAGAGAATATGTCAATGATTTATCTCGTACAGCGTCAGTATGAGGGTAATCCTAAGGTCCACTATACTGACCTATACTACCGTTTGCGTACGGCATTGTATTCTGCTATAGTTTAGTTAAAATAAATAATTATAATAAATTTCAGCCAATAGCTTTTGGTTCTATTCAATGTTTGGTAGGGTTTTATATGAATTCTCATAATTTCACAATTCAGCTTCGTTCAGCCAATGGAGAAAAGCTTTGTCTTTCTGCATCAGATGCGTCTGCTATTAACCAAATTGATAATGATGTAATATTCACTGGCTTTGTAGAAGGAATTTCTGTTGTTGCTACAGCTACGCCTGTATCTTCAACGGAAACAGAGTGGAGCATCACTATTGACAATCCATCTGATTATGCTATTGAGTGGGTTGATTATCCTTGTGTTAAGTGTGGAAAGCTAAAGCGCAATGGAGGAGATGCTCAAATCCTTTCCTCCTATAATGAAGGTATTATTATTGAGGACGCCTTTGCGCGTGATACCTCATCCCCATTTCCTCAAAAGCAAGTAGAATACCCATCGGAGGGTGCATACTATATGTTCCCTCACATGCTATCGGCTCAGTTTATTGCATACATCGCTCCTGCTGGTAACATATATCTTGGTGCACATGATCCAGCACGTGGACCAAAATCCATTGACTACCGTGCCACAGAGGAAGGAGTAGAACTTTTTGTTAAAACCTTTACCGGTGTATCGTATGGTGAAAATTATTCGCTCACATATCCAATAATAACAAAAAACTTTGAAGGAGATTGGGAGGACGCTGCCACAATCTATCGCGATTGGTTTGAGGCAAATCTTCCAGCTGGTGCCGTCAAAATTCCTTTGAACTCTCGCTTGCCCAAATGGTATGAGGATTCTCCTTTAATCATAGCATACCCAGTGCGTGGTATCCATGATATGGATGAGATGACCCCTAATGCACTTTTCCCATATATGCAAGCAATGCCAATTATTGAAGAGATTGCTCGAGAGACCCAAACTCGCGTTATGGTGCTATTGATGCATTGGGAGGGCACTGCACCATGGGCTCCTCCGTATGTGTGGCCGCCTTATGGAGGCGAAGAAAGCTTTAATGAATTTTTAAATAAGCTCCATGAGAAAGGACATCTACTGGGAGTGTATTGCTCAGGCTTTGGCTGGACAGAGCAGTCAAATCTTATTGCAGAATATGCTCGCTCAGCAGAGAAGGAGGGCTTGCTAGATGCAATGTGTGCTGGCCCTGACGGAAAGATTTTGCTAAGTAAAATATGCACCTTCCAGCGCTCAGGCTACGATATTTGCCCAGCCGCTGAGAAGGGGCGCAAAATATTGCGTGAGGCATATTCTCCGCTTTTCTCCTCTGGTGTGGATTATGCACAGATACTTGATCAAAATCATGGTGGAGCACAGTATTTCTGCTATAGCCGCGAGCATGGACATCCTGCAATGCCAGGCGCATGGATGACTAAAAACATGCAAGAATTGCTAGGAGAGTGGAATCGCCTTGCTCCATCAATGCTAATGGGATGTGAGTCAGCAGCAGCAGAGCCATTTACCCCAAATCTATTGTTTAGCGACAATCGATTTGAACTGAACTACTACTTTGGCAAACCAGTACCGCTTTATGCTTTCATCTATCATGAGTATTTACGTAACTTTATGGGTAATCAGGTATCATGTCCATTCCCAGTACGTGATGGCACCCTATGTATGCGTATGGCACATTCCTTTGTAGCAGGCGATGCACTTACAGTAACACTAATGCCAAATGGAGAGCTGATGCCAAATTGGGGATGTCGTGATTTCTCTGCATTACCAGACAAAGCAATGCATCTAGGATTTATTAAGCGATTGATGGAGTTTTATCGCGGACCAGCCAAGCCATATCTATTCTCAGGACGCATGGTAAAGCCATTGCCAGTAGAATGTCCATCAATATCAGTAACGACAATCTTCGGCTACACTCAAGAGCTTCCAGCAGTATTTTCTACTGCTTGGGAATCTGAAGGCAAGCAGGCACAAATATTTGTGAACCACACGACAGAAGCCATCACTTGCCGATGGAATAATCAAGAAATTACAATCCCAGCCCTATCAGCAGAATTCCGTAATTTTTAATAATCCGATGTAAATCCTAATGCTGCCACGCTTACTTCAACTGCCGTTTTTAGGTTAAAATGAACTTTTTTGTGGGTTGGTTCGTTTAAGCTTATATAATAAGTATAAGAAGAACCAAAATATGCACGTTTTTTCATCAAATCACAAAAAAGCAGCTTTTACGCTAATCGAATTGCTCGCAGTATTAGCCATTATCGGTATTGTGGCTACTATCGGTATTGCCAGCTTTAAAGGTCAGCGCGATAAAGCTACACATACAGCTGCAGAAGCAGATATGCAGGCAATTCGTAGTGCCATCGTTGGCACACAAAATGCCTCTGCTAGCTATTTGAATGATATGCAGCACTTGCCTGGCTTTACTCCTGTTTTCTTGCGTACTCACAATTTGCTAAGCAGAACAAATGTTGTTGTACTTACTTGTTCTGATTCCGGCAGTAAGAGCTTTCGTGTATATGATGATGTTGCAGCAGAAGAACTTACATCTTGCGCAAGCTTCTTTGCTTACACAAATTTTAATGCACAAACTGAGCGTGGCTGGAATGGGCCATATGTTCGCAATGTGAAGCCAGTCTTGGTTTTAGGACAGCCTAAAGCTGATTTTATTTTCCCAAAACCAACAGATAAGCGCTTTACTGCCGATAAGAGCTTTTATGAGCGTAGATTTTTCCCTGCTGGCTATGAGCAGGAATTGTCAGATGCAGAGGGCAGTGGAACAAGATTTTTCTCCTATGGTATTCCAGGAGAATTGGCTATGGGCGACCCTTGGGGTAACCCATATGTAATTCAAATTCCTCCTGCTGAGGTGGTTGAGGCTCTTTATCCTGCTTCTGCTGATGAGGATGAGTACTCTGCCACAAGATTTAAGTATGCACGCATTGTTTCTGCCGGACCAGATGGTGTGCTTGATACTCCTTGTTTTGTAAATCCAGATCCTGATTATTCTGAGGAGCTTTTCAATGCTTTAGACAGCAAAGAAAAGTATCGCATGCTTCTGCTTGCTGGTCGCACTATTGATGATAATGGACTTCCTTGCGTGAAAGCTCGTGGAGATGACATTGTTCTATTTATTTCCAGGGAGGATGTCTATGAGGAATAAGGGCTTTACTTTAATTGAATTAGTTCTGGTGCTGGTAATCCTTGCTATTGTAACAAATATTGCAATGGTGAATATGTTGGATTCTGTGCAAAATAAAAAACATGAGCAAGCAGCAAAGGAACTAGAGGCAATCAAAGAGGCTGTTGTTGGCTCAGAGGCTGGTGCATCTGCTTCTTTTGTTGGTACAATTGGTCGCCTTCCATTATCTCTTTCTGTACTTCTTGAGGGCAAGGACTCTGCCACAGAGCGAGTTGCTTACGCTGCCACAGAGCTAATGGAGCAGGGCATGCTTCCTGCATATAAGCAAATTGAGTTGTCAGATAATAATTCCTTTGAGCGTAGTGCATCATCACCTGCTTATGATTCTGCTATGGATGATTTGGTCCGATTGGGCGTTGGCTGGAGAGGCCCATATCTGAAGTCGTCATCAGCTAAAGCCACAGCTACAGGTGTGCTTCACGATGCGTGGGGTAATGTGATGGCTGCTCCTGATGCAGCTCTGCTTAATGGACGCCTTGCAGATGTTAATTCAAATGCAGTAGTTTCTGCTGGGGTTGAGATTGGTGGCATGGTCCACTTTGGTGAGGATGGCCGCCCAGATGCATTTGTTGCTCCTAAAGAGGCTGCACAACGCGATGGTGCTGCTATGTTTAATGCTTATGCAGCTCTTCCTGTTGAGGTGCAGCTACAGACTCCTGCAGGCGCAGCTGTCCTAGTAGATACACTTTCAAGTGGCGGTTTGTTTGTTGCGCGCCTTTATTTGCCATGCATTGAAGGTGGCGAAGCAAAGGTGAAAATTGTGGAACAAGACCCTGCCACAACACCAGTAAGTAATTGTGTTCAATTTGATTTTTCAAATGTGCCAGTTGGTACACATCCTTTAGTTGTTAAGCATAAGCCAACAGGTAGGGTTTGGTATCAAACTGTTGAGCTTACGCCATTGTCTTATGGGCAAAACACCTACGAGGCATGTCGTTTGAAGATTACAATTCCATCAACTCTAATTACGCAATGAAGATAATTTGTAAGAAAAATGAGCAAATAATTTTAGAGCTCGGTAGTACAGTAGTTACGGCTTATCTTGCAAAAGAAGGTAAGCTAGTGCAGTTTGCTCGCCCTGCTGCAAATACACAGGCAGAGGTGCTTGCTGCAATTTTTGCGAATGAGCTGTCAATTCAAAAGAAGGCAGAGCTTGTTTTATTGAGTGCAGATTGCTTTAGCCAGATGGTTGCACTTACAGCAGCTCAGCAGCAAGGCTTATCTCCACAGGAGCTTCGCGGTGTGCTTGCTTATGAGGTAGAGCCTTTCTCAGGAATTGTTCCTCAAAGTGCTGTGCTTGCTTATGCTTCAAGTGGAGCAGAATTTTCTGTGTTAGAAATTGAAGCATCTGAATTTAATAATCTTGTACAAGTGGCTCGTGCTAACTCAGTGGAGCTAAAGGCAATCTTGCATGCAGGTAATCAATTTATAGAAGAATCAGAAGAGCAGAAGGAAGCTCGCCTAAAGAAGATAGCTGCTACTGGTCTGGAGCAGCTTGCAAAGTCTGAACCTGTAATTGTTGCGAAGGATATTACAAGCGCTAACACTGGCTTTTTAGAGCTCTCACCTGAGGCATTTAAGCGCTTACTTCTGCGTGTTGCTGTTGCAGTAGCAATTCTTTGTGGTCTGCATTATTTGCTTATGGATAAGGTTGTCCTAGAGGAAAAGCAAAGCGAGGTAGCAAAGCTAGAGGAGCCTGTCGCTAAAATCAATAATGCACGCAATTCTCTTTCAAAACTAAACAGAGAGATTAAAAAGCTTAAGGAAAATGGTGCTGATACAGGTGATAACAGCACAAAACTTGCTGCACGACATTTTGCTTGGAATGCAATGTTTACAATTGTAGGCTCTTCCTGCGGTGATTTTGCTTTTGTGAAGGGAATAGAGTCACCTGCATCAAATGATGTTTGCATAAAGCTGTTCAGTGTACATAAAGATGCTGAGCTGAGATTTTACGAAATGCTCACAAAGAATAAGCTTTGTATGAATGGGTGGGAAATAATTACACAAAAATCACGTGCTATGTCACAAAATGAATTTCATGTGTATTTGTCATACAATGAAGCAAATGCAGTAAATGCATATTTAGCTTCTCAGGCTAATTCAAAGGAGGGTAAATAAGCTATGTTAACAATTACAAAGCGTGATAAAATATTTGCCCTCATAGCACTTCCTGTTGCTATAATTGCATTTTATGCTTGGGCATTTGGTGCAGAGTTGCATGATACCTGCGGTGCATATAATGAACGCATTGAGCAACTCGGTACAGTGGATGAGCTTGAGTCTGAGCTTGCTTTGATCAATAGTCAGATTCGTAAAGCACAAGCAGAGCTTGCGGCATTAAAGAATAATAATGCACCTGTGGTATCAAATAAGATAACAGAAAATGCTTGTGAGATATGCAACAAGAATAATTGCCATGGTGGTGCTTTTTGCTCAAATTTAGGTGCAAGACTTGATGCATTCAGAGCTTTATTGGCAGAGCATGATATTAAGCTGTTGGCAAGCTCACGTATTGCCACAAGTGATTCAGACGCCACATCTATTGGATTACTAAACAATTATCCTGATTGTCAGCGTTGGAATATGTCAATAGAAGCTACTTATCCTGCATTGACAGATTTATTTAAAAAATGTGCAAATGAAAAGTATCCATTTGTGATTGATTCAATTGGTATGGTGCGCAGTCCAAGCGATAATAAGCAAAAGCTTTGGACAATTCAAATAATGCTTTAATAAAGCAATATTATCAAACAGGATTTTTATTATGAAGAACGAAGTTTTATTAAATCTCTTCAAGTGCTGCGAAGAATTTTCTGCCTCAGATATTCATATTACAAGTGGTGAGGTGCCATATTTGCGCATTCAAGGCAAATTGATACAGGTACCAAATTATGCAAGCATTTCTGCAAGCGAGGCTAGAGAGCTTGCTCTTTGCTTGCTACGCGAGATGAATGGAGAGGGTAGCGATGAGGCAAATCAAAAGCAGCTCGCCTCCACACAGGCAATAGATGGAGCAGTCACCTCTGCTGCAGGCTCACGCTATCGCTTCAATATTTTTAAGCAAAATAATGGCTATGGTGTAGCACTTCGTAGATTGGATGATAAATTTCAAACAATCAGCCAGTTAGGCCTTCCTGAGCAGCTGGCTTCTTTTTGTAAGCTTACACATGGCCTCGTGATTGTATCAGGCCCTACAGGTTCAGGTAAGAGCACCACAATTGCTACACTTCTTGATATGATTAACTCCTCTCGCTCTGGTCATATAATTACAATTGAAGACCCAATTGAATATATACACAAATCAAAGCAATGCCTTGTTCAACAGCGCCAGATTGGACGCGATGCATTATGCTTTAATGCAGCATTAGTTGAAGCATTACGCCAAGACCCTGACACAATTTTTGTTGGAGAAATCCGCGAAATTGAAACAATGCGTACAGCAATTACTGCAGCAGAGACAGGTCATCTTGTTTTTACAACCCTTCATTCTGGCGATACCGTTGGTGCGATAGAGCGCTTTGTGTCTGTGTTCCCTGAAGGCGAGCAAGACAGCATTCGACAGCAGTTGTCTTTGGTACTTCGTGGCGTATTTGCACAGCGCTTGCTTCCTGCAAAGGAAGAGGGGGAGCGTCGCGTAGTTTGCAATGAGCTGCTTCTCATAACTCCAGCAGTTTCAAATTTGATTGCTACAGGAAAATCTCGTCAAATTGCATCAATGATGCAGACTGGCCGTTCATCTGGTATGATTACCTTTGATGAGTCTCTTAATCAGCTATATTCAAGCGGAAAAATTTCCCAAGAAACCTATAGCTCAATGGCTGTTACTGCAAGTGCCAGATAGTGGTTAGGAATTTATTATGAATAATAACGAAGAAAAGATTTCTCTCCAGAATGTACAAATAGACCCACGCTGGGCATTGCGCATAAACCCTGCAATTGCTATGCGCAGGCTTGCATTGCCAATTTGCAAGCTAGGTGATGAGCTGGTTGTTGCTATGGCTGATGGTAATGATAAGCAGACAATTGCAGCAATAGAGGCAGCAGCAGGACTTCGCGTACGCACTATTATTGCAGAGCAAGCAGAATTGCGCCAGGCATTGCTTCGCGTGTATGGAGATGCACGCAGTGGGGCGACAGACTCTGCCACAGCAATTGAGAGCTCGGACGATCCAGTGGCAATTGTGGATGCATTTGTTCGTGCAGCAGTGATTCGCCAAGCCTCTGATATTCATGTAGAGCCTACCCGTACAGGATTGCGCATCCGTTTTCGCGTTGATGGCGTGCTAGAAGAATTTGCTGCACTTCCACAGAGTGTTCAGGCAGCTGTTTGCAGCCGCATCAAGGTGCTGGCAGGACTTGATATTGCTGAAAAGCGTGCTGCACAGGATGGTTCCTTTACTTGGCTTCCACCAGCTACAGGTAATTCACGCAGCAAGGTTCCCCCTTATGATGTGCGTGTAGCAACACTTCCTGTACGCTATGGCGAGCGTATTACAATGCGCTTGCTAGAGACAGGCAATTCACGTATTTTACTAAATGATTTAGGTTTATGTGATGAGCATAATGCTCAGCTGACAAGTGTGCTTGCCCGCCCTCATGGTCTTGTGCTTTTGACTGGTCCTACAGGCTCTGGAAAAACAACAACACTTTATGCAGCTATCCAGCATTTGCTTGAAACCGCCTCACTAAATATTCTTACAGTTGAAGATCCTATTGAATATGAGACAGAGGGAATTTCTCAAGTTGAGGTAGACAGCAGCGATAAGGTTAATTTTGCTAAAGCATTGCGCAGCCTTTTGCGTCACGACCCAGATGTTGTGATGATTGGTGAGATACGTGATGCAGAATCTCTTGATGCTGCAGTAAAAGCCGCGCTTACCGGCCATCTTGTGCTTTCCACACTTCACACAAATGATGCACCAAGTGCAGTTACTCGTTTGCGTGATATGGGTCTTGAACCTCATCTTATTGCTGCAACTCTGCGCTTATCTGTAGCACAGCGCCTTGTTCGCCGTCTTTGTCCTGAATGTGCAGAAAAATATGCACTTACCCAAGCAGAGGCAAATAGCTTGGGCCGCCCAGAGCTCGTTGGCTCTGATGCATATAAGCCATGTGGTTGCCTGGCATGCTCAGGCAGGGGATATGTAGGCCGCGTAGGTTTATTTGAATTTATGCTTCCTACAGCAAAGCTGTCAGAACAAATAGCTGCAGATGCTCCTCTTGGAGAGCTGATTGCTCAAATGAAGGAAGAAAAGCAGCGCTTGCTTATTGATGATGCAATAGCAAAGATTCAGGCAGGTGTAACAACTGTTGCCGAAGCAATGACAGCAATTGATTCTGGCAGATAATTTTTCTGCCAGAGAACAAATTGTATGTGCTATACGTTTATATATAGTGCAAAAGAAAGAAAAATAATTCATGGCTCAATTTTCATATAAAATCAAAACACGCGCAGGCGTTCTGCAAACAGGAATCCGAGAGGCTGCCTCTTCAGCGATTCTTGCGGAGCAATTGCGTCTTGATGGAAATATAATTATTGAGCTGACAGAGGTACATAAGCCATTAGAGCAAAGCCCAGCTAATGCACCTTGGTATTCTTTAGGCTGGCTGAAGCCTGTGCGTTCTCTTGATATTGAATTAGGCCTGCGCGAGCTTGCATATATGCTAAGAAGTGGCGTGCCAATTGTTGCTGCGTTGCAGACGGTTGAGGAGCAAGCAGAGAGTCCACGTGCAGCATTAGTGTGGTCACGCGTTCGCACACGTATTTCGCAAGGTGCAAGTGTTTCAGATGCACTTGCAGGCGAAAAAGGTGTGTTCGCAGACGAGCAAATTCAGCTGGCAATTGCCGGTGAGCATACTGGTGAGCTTGAGCAGGTGTTTACGCGTGCTGCAAATCAATTGGAGGCGCGACGCAAGCTCCGCATGACAGTAATAAATGCTCTTGTTTATCCTGTGCTTGCATTACTTCTTGCATTTGCTGTTTCCATATATCTTGTTGTTTCAGTAATCCCAAAAATGGCACAATTTTTGCAACAAGGAAATGCAGAACTCCCAGCATTGACTCAGGTTCTTGTTGATATTTCAGATTGGCTTCATCTTAATGCCTTACCTCTCGCAATAGCAATTGGTGGCACAGTGCTCGCATGGATAATTGTTCGTATGTACCCCTTGGGTCGCATACTTGAGGATGCGTTTTTATTGCGACTCCCAATTGCAGGCAAGGTATTGCGTCTTTCCGCAACAACAAATTTTGCCAGAACAATGTCTCTTTTAATTGAGAGTGGCGTTACTTTAATAGATTCGCTTCGTGTTTCCGCTAATATGCTAGAGAATCGCCGCTTGAGGGCTAGGGTGGAGGAAGCACGAGAGAGAGTAATAAAAGGCGAGTCGCTCGCTCAGGCTTTGAGACCAGCTAAGGAATTTATGCCTATGCTTTCTCGTATGACAGCTGTTGCGGAAACTACAGGTGATCTTTCAGAGACTTTTAAAGAAGTGGCAGAGTTTCACGATACACTTTTGGGTATTGTGGTGCGTCGCTTAAGTGTGGTAATGGAGCCAATTATGATACTTATTACAGGTGTAGTAGTTGGTTTTGTTTATTTAGCCTTTTTCATGGCTCTATTCACAATGGGCACAATGCAGTAAATTTAATCAATCGGAGCAGCCGATATTTTTCAGGTAAATAAATTATGAAAATAAATAAAATATTCACATCATTAACAGTATTACTTAGCGCAGTTGTAGTATTTGCAAATGACCCTACTACAGCATCAGAGAAGCTAGCAGACGAAATTAAGTCTCAGCTCACAGAATTGCAAAGCTTTAAGCTTTCCGCCCTGGTTTGTGGTGAGGCAGATAAAGGAGTAGCGATTATTGTAGCACCTAATGGGAAAGAATATTTTCTTCGTCCTGATTCATCAATTCAGTATGAATATTCCGGAGTACCAATAAAGCTTGATATTAAATCAATTACAGCAGAAGGTGTTCAGCTGGAGGCTCCAACACTAAATGAGAAGCTATGGATTGGTACAAGCTATAAGCTTTCAAATGCAGCAAAGCAAACTGAGAATGATGGCGTTTTATCCCATGTAG
Source organism: Kiritimatiellia bacterium (assembly GCA_017648065.1). Lineage (GTDB taxonomy): Bacteria > Verrucomicrobiota > Kiritimatiellia > RFP12 > UBA3636 > RGIG990. Next base: position 45,792 of record JAGCJJ010000083.1, read on the forward strand.
AAGCTAATAACTTTGAGCTAGGGCAGTTGGTTCGCTTGCTTTCTGAACAGGTAGGAGTAAATATTTCTGCTTCAGAAAATGCTGCAAGCATAAAGGTATCTGTATTTCTAAGAAATGTACCAATCAATGTAGTTGTTGAAGAAGTATGCAGAGCACATAATTTATGGTATCGCACAGATGAAAAGAGTGGCATTGTCCGTATTACAACAATGAAAGAATACGAGGGCAGCCTTCAAACCTTCCGTGAGGAGCAAACTCGTACCTTCACTTTGCTTTATCCAAATGTAATTGAGATCGCATCTGTAATCTATGGACTTTATCCTGAGCGCGTATATTTAACTCTTGGCGAGACAGATATTCTTGATGATGAATTGAATGATTTGAGCCGACGCTTTGAGCGTCTTGAAATGATTGATTCATCAAGTGCTGGTTCTTTCCTTAAAATTGATCCAGGCAATATTTCTGCTCGTGGTACATCTGGTGATGCATTTAACTCTTCTGACAACAACAATCGCAATCTTTCCAGAGATTATTCAAATAAAGAAAACTTTGGAGGAATGACCACAGAAGCAGCTGCCCAACTTGAGGCAGCACGTGGTAACGAAGAGGAATTTCGTAAAAAGTTGGATTTGTTCCGCAATCAGGCACCAAGCATCTTTGTTACAGTAAGCCGCAAGAATAATATTATCATTGTTCGTACAAGCGATCCAAAGGTAATGGATGAAATATCCACATTGATTAAAAAGTTGGATGTGGCAACACCAAGTGTAATGCTTGAAATGAAAATTGTTCAAGTTACACTTGATGATGAATTTAATTCTACTTTTGAGTATGAAATTAAGTCAGACAATACAATCAATGGAAATGTGTATTCATCACTTGCTGGTTTCCCAGGTTTTAATCCACTAGCAAATACACCTCGTACAGATTCATTCTCGTATTCATTGATAAGCGATCAATTCAGTGCTCGCATTCAGTTGTTAGAGAAAGATGGCAAGGCAAAGCTAATTGCCACACCAACACTACTTATAGCAAACAATGAGGTTTCACGCATCTTTATTGGAGAGGAGAAACCTATTACTACAGGAGTAAAGATGGAGCCAGTTACTGGTACAATTGATGGAATGACCTCAACAATTGGCTATACAGTAGAGCCTCAGATAGAGATGACACCAATTGGAACTACTCTTGTAATTGCACCAAATATCAATGCAGATCGCAGTGTGGTAATTCGTCTTATGCAGGAGGAGTCATCTGTAAAGCAGAATGGTGGCTCAATTCCTTATGGTAATGCAAGTTCATTGCAGACATATAGTGTTGATACCATTCAGTCACGACGCATCAGCGGCACATTTATTACGCAAGATGGAATGTTGGCTGGTATTGGTGGTTTGATTACAGAGACAGAGATAGAGCAAATTTCTCGTGTGCCAATTTTGGGTCGCATCCCACTTATTGGATTCTTATTCCGCAGTACAGAGCGCGTAAAGCAGCGTTCTGAGTTAGTAATTCTGATTCGTCCACATGTAATTTGCACACCATTGGAGAGCGAGCGCGCAACAACAGAGTTGCTAGAGCGCATTGCACCAAAAACAACAAAAGCATTGGATTTGGAGCAACCAGCAGCAGAACCAGAGTTAGGTAATAGATAATAGTGAATAACGAAAAGATTAGGTAAAATATTTTTGGGGAGAGCATTTGCTACCTAAAAGTGCGAAGTTTTAGACAGGATTGACTATAATTTTGTTTGGATTTTGTCGGATGCTGCGTGGTGGCTAGGAGCTGATTTTATTTTGGTTCGTAAATAATTTTATTTGCTTGCAATATTCCTATTATGCTAAAATGTTCCTAAATTTAATAAAATCACTTTGTTGAAATATTCTTAAAGGAGAAATTTATGAAACCAGTTTTATGTGAGCAGACTTGGCGTTGGTATGGTCCAAATGACCCTATTACACTTGCTGATATTAAGCAGACAGGTGTAACAGGCATTGTTAATGCATTGCATCATATTCCTAATGGCGAGGTATGGACAGTTGAGGAAATCACAAAGCGTAAGGAAATTATTGAGGCTGCTGGACTTACTTGGTCAGTAGTTGAGAGTGTGCCTGTACATGAGCATATTAAGACACGCGAAGGCGAATTTCAGCGCTATATCGATAACTACAAGCAGTCTCTTCGTAATCTTGGTGCATGTGGAGTAAAGGTTGTTACATATAACTTTATGCCAGTTTTGGATTGGACTCGTACTGATCTTGCTTATACAATGCCAGATGGTTCTAAGGGACTTCGCTTTGAAAAGGCAGCATTTGTTGCTTTTGAACTATTTATTTTGAAGCGTCCAGGAGCTGAGGCAGCATATACAGAGGCTGAGATTGCAAAGGCAAAGGCTCGCTTTGATGCTATGAGTGAGGATGAAAAGAATACGCTTGTTCGCAATATGATTGCAGGTCTGCCTGGTTCTGAGGAAAGCTTTACTATTGAGCAGTTCCAGCAGGCATTAGACCGCTATAAGGATATTGATGCAGATACTCTACGTGGAAATCTAATTGAATTCTTGAAGGAGATTTGCCCTGTTGCTGACGAGGCAGGTGTAAGCTTAGTAATTCATGCTGATGATCCTCCATATCCAATTCTTGGCTTGCCTCGCATTATGAGCACAGCCGATGATTTCCAGGCAATTATTGATGCTGTGCCTAATAAGTCAAATGGCTTGTGTTTCTGCACTGGCTCATTTGGCGTACGTGCAGACAATGATTTGCCAGATATGATGCGCCGCTTCGGAGATCGCATTAACTTTGTACATCTACGCAGCACACAGGGTGATGAGGAAGGTAATTTCCATGAAGCAAATCACCTTGAGGGCGATGTTGATATGTATGGTGTAATGAAGGCTTTGCTTGAGGTGGAGCAGCGTCGCGGTGTTTCTATTGCTGTACGCCCAGACCATGGACACCAGATGATTGATGACTTGAATAAGAAGACAAATCCAGGTTACTCCTGCATTGGCCGTATGCGCGGTATTGCAGAGCTTCGCGGCCTAGAGATGGGAATTGCTTATTCTTTGTTCAATAAGTAATTTTTGCGGTTGATAAAAATTACTGTTTAACAAATTTAGTGCCGCGAGAGGTTTTGCCTCTTGCGGCATTCTTGTAAGAAGTTTTATAGGAATTTTAACATATAATAGCTTGATTAAATATGAATAAAGTAAAATTCCCCTTTGCATGCTTATTTTTCATGCTCCCAAAATTTTTATTTTATGTTGTAGCGGGTTGGCTTTCGTATGTTCATGGGCCTGCGGATGATGTTGTTTTTTTGTCAACGTATGGTGGAATTTATTTGTTCCTATTTCTTATATTGCTTATCAAAAAAAGAAATATGCTATTGAGAATTGCTATTTTTGGTGTTTTGCTTTCTTATTTGCCTAGCGTTGTACAATTTGTTGTAGTAGATTACAATGGATACGAAAATTATTGGTATGAATTTATTTGTTATTTTTTAAACCTATTATCGATTTCTCTATTGTTTACTTTTTCAATTCTATTGCGTGATAGAGGCGATTTATCTAATAAGTTTGAGCAGTTGAAGGTATGGTGCCGTAGGTGCTTCTTTCTTCCTGCTTTTATTCTGTTTGCCTCTGAGGTATTGCTTTATTATGTTTGCTTTTATATGTCAGGAGAATATTCCCACAACGACCCTTTTATAGAAGACATGGTGCTTTTTGTTTTATATGGAGAAGGATATTTGATAGATGTGCCGATTCTGTTTTTCTTAGCGTTGTGGTTAGCATATCCGTTTAAGAAAAAAGGCGGAAATGTAAAAACTGGGCTGCAGGTGTGTGGCAATGTTGTTGAGAATATAGATAATATGAATTAGTTTTTTAGGTATAAAGGTAAATATTTATGAAAACATTAAAAGAAGAAAATCTTGTCCGTTATGATAATCAAGGCTTTGAGCAGCTTGAATTTACCTTTTTAGGGAAAAAGTGTATTGTAATTTTACCTAAAGAAGCAAATCGCAATGGCCGAGCAATTCTTAAAACTGAGTATTTTGGTGCGTTTCCTTCCTTACAGATGGAGTTTGTTCGTCAAGGCTATACTTTGCTTTTTATTGAAAATAGGAACCGTTGGGGAACTGCTTCTGAAATAGATGACCAAGCAAAATTCCTTCGATTTGCTTTTGAAGAATTTGATATAGAGCCGGGTGTTATTACAATAGGAATGAGTTGCGGAGGAATGATTTCTATCTTTTTAGCGACGAAGTATCCAGAGCTGGTTCTTGGCTTGTATTTAGATGCACCTGTAATGAATTTTTTGAGTTGCCCAGGAGGATTAGGTAATGCTCCTGAAACAACTGAGGCTATGTGGCAAGAATTTGAACGTGCTCATGGAATAACTAAGCGCGAGTTGCTATTATACCGTGAGCATCCAATAGATAAATTGGATTTATTGATATCATCAAAGAAACCAATTTATTTAGCATATGGTACAGCAGATTTGTGTGTGCCTTTTGAGGAAAATGCGATAGAGCTAGTTCGTAGATGTGAAGGAAAGGATATTCCTTTTGTTGTTGAGACAAAAGAAGGGGTGGGGCATCATCCTCATGGACCTCTGGATTCAGCCAAGGTAATCGCATTTTTTGAGAACAATTAGTTAAAAATCTTCTAGAGACTTAATAGAAGTATTGGAAAAATTCAACATGTAAATATATCATCCTCTTGGATTGATATATTGAAATGTGTAATTTTTCTAAATTTATTCCACGATTTAACAAAATTTAGTTTTTTATCTAAATGGTTGTGGGACAGAATGTTGTTTTCTCATTATTCGTCATAATAAGTCAATATTATTGGCTGTTTTTATATAAAAATTCGTTATTTAGCCCAATAAAGAATATTTTTCTTTGCAATAGTTGGCTAATTATTATATAATTAAAGCGTGTTTTTTAGATATATTTTGCCTATTTTTGTGGCAAAACGATAATTTTTAGAAATATTCGAAAGGTAAAATAATGATAATCGCAATTGGTTCAGATCATGGTGGTTTTGCACAGAAGGAATGTGTAAAGAAATTGCTAGAGGCTAAAGGTGTTGAGGTAATAGATTATGGTTGCTATAGCACAGAATCTTGTGATTATCCTATTTACGCTGAAAAGGTTGCTGTAGCTGTTGAGACAGATAAAGCAGATCGCGGTGTGTTGGTTTGCACTTCTGGTGTTGGCATGACAATCGCAGCAAACCGCTTCCCACATGTACGTGCAGCTCTTTGCGTTGATGCAGATATTGCAAAGATGTCACGTGAGCACAATGCAGCAAATGTACTAGTACTTTCAAGCACAGCTCCTGTAGAAGAAATTCTTGAAGTTTGGTTGGCAACACCTGAAGCAAGCGCAGAGCGCCATGTTCGCCGTGTTGATGAGCTAACAACAGTTGGTAACCGTGTTACAGAGGTTTCTTTCCTTAAGGATTATGACCGCGATGTTTATGATTCAATTATGAAGCATGAAGCACAAGAGGCTGCATGCGTAAATCTAATTGCTTCAGAAAACTTGACTTCTCGCGCAGTACGTGCTGCTCAGGGCTCTGTACTAACAAACAAGTATGCTGAGGGTTATCCTGGTAAGCGCTGGTATAGCGGTTGTAAGTATGTTGATGAGGTTGAGACAATGGCTATTGAGCGCGCTAAGGAGCTATTTGGCGCTGAGGCAGCAAACGTTCAGCCACACTGCGGTTCTTCTGCAAATATGGCAGTATACCTGGCAGTACTAAATCCAGGCGACACAATTATGTCAATGAGCTTGGATCAGGGTGGTCACCTTTCTCACGGTTCTCCAGTAAACTTCTCTGGCAGATTGTATAATATTGTTCCTTACACAGTAAATCCAGAGACAGAGGTTTTGGATTATGATCAGCTAGAAGAGCAGGCAATGCAAGTAAAGCCAAAACTAATTGTTGCTGGTGCTAGTGCATATCCTCGTCGCATAGATTTTGCTCGTTGGCGCAAGATTGCAGATGCATGCGGTGCAATGCTTCTTGTAGATATGGCTCACATTGCTGGTTTGGTTGCTGGTGGTTCACACGAGAGCCCTGTTCCATATGCTGAGTTTGTTACAACAACAACTCACAAGACACTTCGCGGTCCTCGCAGTGGTCTTGTTCTATGCCGCAAGGAATTTGAGGCAGCAATCAATAAGGCTGTATTCCCAGGTATGCAGGGTGGCCCTCTAATGCAGGTAACAGCTGCTAAGGCAATCTGCTTCAAGGAAGCAATGAGCCAGGAGTTTAAGGATTATGCACACCAGATTGTTAAGAACTGTAAGGTGCTTGCTGATGTTATCATGAAGCGTGGCTTCCGCCTAGTTTCTGGTGGTACAGACAATCATCTGCTTCTTGTTGATGTTGCAGCATCTGGCCTAACAGGTAAGGTTGCAGCAGCAGCTCTTGATGAGACAGGTATCATTGTTAACAAGAACACAATTCCATTTGATAAGAATAGCCCATTCGTTACATCTGGTATCCGCATCGGTACTGCAACAGCAGCTACTCGTGGTATGAAGGAAGTAGATATGGAATTTATCGGCGATAAGATTTGCACAGTGCTTGAGAACATTGATGATGTTGAGCTACGTACAAAGATTCGCGCAGAGGTAGCAGATTTTGCTTCCAAGTTTATGGTTCCTTAATCTATAAAAACATTGTTGCCCGTCCATGTGGCGGGCATTGAAATTAGAACAAATTTAAAGCATAAAAATGAATATTATTGATACTTTAAAGGAGCGTGGCCTTTTTGATAATTGGACAAATCCAGCAGTGTATGAAGAGTTAAATAAGCCTATGACAGTATACTGTGGCTTTGATCCTTCTGCAGATAGTTTGCAGGCTGGTAACTTTGTTGCAATTCAGACACTCTGCCACTTCCAGCATGCTGGTCACAAGGTTGTTGCTCTTGTTGGTGGTGCTACAGGTTTGATTGGCGACCCATCAGGTAAGACTTCTGAGCGCAAGCTTCTTTCTGAAGAGATGGTAAATCACAATATTGAGGGAATTAAAGAGAACCTATCTCGTTTCCTTGATTTTGGTGATGGTCCAAATCAAGCAATCCTTGTAAACAATTACGATTGGCATAAGAATTTTACTTTTATTTCATACCTACGTGATGTTGGCCGTTATTTCCGTATGGGCACAATGCTAGGTAAGGAAAGTGTAAAGCAGCGCCTTGCTTCTGAGAATGGTATGAGCTTCACAGAGTTCTGTTATCAGACACTACAGGGCTATGATTTCATGCATTTGTATGATAATTATGGCTGCCGTATTGAGGTTGGTGGCTCTGATCAGTGGGGTAATATCACAGCTGGTACAGATTTGATTCATCGCCATCGCGATCAAGAGGCTTATGGTGTAACAATCCCTCTAATTACAGATAGCCAAGGCAGAAAGTTTGGTAAGTCTGAGGGTAATGCAATGTATCTTGATAAGAACAAGACATCAATTTACAGCTTCTATCAATTCTTTATGCGCTCTGAGGATGCTGATGTTATTCGTTATCTAAAGGCATTTACATTCCTACCACTTGAGCAGATTGCTGAGCTTGAGGAGCAGGTAAGAGTTGCTCCTGAGAAGCGTGAAGCACAGCGTGTGCTTGCTGCAGATGTTGTTCGTCGCGTACATGGTGAGGAAGGCTTACGTCAAGCTGTTCAGGCTTCAGAGGTTCTCTTTGGTGGTTCAATTGAAGGTATGTCAGCAGCAGATTTGATTCCTATATTTGCAGATGCTCCATCAGCAGAGGTTGCTGCAGCAGAAGTTATGAATAATCAGCTTTCTAAGTTAGCAGTTGCTTCTGGCCTATGCAAGAGCGTTGGTGAGGTTCGCCGCTTGGCAGAAGGTGGTGGCTTCTATGTTAATAATAAGCGCGCCAGTGGACAGGATATCCTAACAGAGGATATGCTAGTTGATGGTGAGGTGCTTGTTCTACGCTCAGGTAAGAAAAATTATCGCCTTGTAAAGCTACAAAAGTAAGCAAAATATATTTTCAGAGGAGAGGGCAATGCTATCATTCTTTTTAAAAGCAAAATTACATCACTTAACAGTTACTGCTGCAGAACTGCATTATCAAGGCAGCATGACACTTGATGTTGATTTTATGGAGGCTGTAGGTCTTCAACCATTTGAAAAGATTCTCGTTGCAAATGTTGAGAATGGCGAGCGTTTTGAAACTTATGCTATTCCTGGTGAGCGCGGCTCAAAGGTTTGTTGCTTAAATGGAGCAACAGCTCATAAAGGCAAGCCTGGAGATAAGGTTATTGTCTTCTCTTTCTGTATGCTTTCTGACGATGAAATCGAAGGTCATAAGCCTCGTGTCCTTATTTTCGGAGAAAATAACGAACCTGTTCGTGAGAGCAAAATTTAATTTAATTGTTAGCTAACAAAGGGGTTAGGGTATGCAAGTATTAGTAGATTCAATTAAGGTTCCAGACCGTGTGCGTAAAGAGTTGGGTAATTTAGATAGCCTCATGGAAAGCTTAAAAACATGTGGTCAGCTTAATCCAATTACAGTTACACGCGATATGCAACTAGTAGCGGGTTTTCGTAGATTAACAGCTGCTAAACAGCTTGGTTGGAAAATGATTACAGCTAATGTTGTTGAAGCTGCGGATGCTGTGCGTATTCTCCAAATGGAGATGGAAGAAAACTTCTGCCGTAAAGATTTTACTCCTGAGGAGCTATTGGCAGGTTATAAACGCCTTGAAGAACTTAGACATCCTAAACTATCAAAGCGTATTGGTGATGCATTAAGAAAATTTGCTAGTAAGCTTGCATTTTGGAAGTGGTTCAAAAAGGACAAGAAAAAGAGCGAGCTTCCAACCACAGCGATAGACTTCGTCCCTCCTGCGCAAGAGGATTCTGATACTTCTGAATACGGTATCTAATCAATTTCTTCTTGTAAATGAATAAAGAAGCTTCAGCACGCACTCGTAGGCTAATTGGCGAACAAGCACAGCAACTTTTAGAAAAGTCTGCTGTGCTTATTGTTGGGCTTGGTGGTGTAGGTGCATTTGCTGCTGAAGCCGTTGCTCGAGCCGGTGTTGGTAAAATAGGCTTACTTGATTTTGATTTTGTCTCTATATCTAATATAAATAGACAGCTTTTAGCTACACATTCTACTGTTGGTATGCCTAAGGTAGAGGTAATGAAGGCGCGAATCCTGGATATCAATCCTGAGGCAGAGGTTGTTTGTTATAATACAAAGTATACCGTTGATTCAGCAGATTCAATACCTATATCAGAATACAATTTTATTGTAGACGCAATAGATACAGTAAAGTGTAAGGTTGAGCTTATTGTCAGAGCAAAGCGATGTGGTACTCCAATAATTAGTGCTATGGGCACAGGTAATAAACTTGCTGCAGAGCGTTTTGAATTGACAGATTTGTTCTCTACTGATAAATGTCATCTTGCACGTATAATGCGCAAGCGTTTACGTAAGTTTGATGTGACAGCACTTCCAGTTGTTTTTTCCAGTGAGCATGTTCTTGATCCAATTGAAGAGGATGAAAATGCAGAGATTGGGCGCCATGTTGATCCTGGCAGTATTTCGTATATGCCAGGCACAGCAGGACTTTTGATGGCTTCTTATGTCCTTCGCGAACTAATAAAGCAATATCTTCCTACAAGCGGAGAGCAAATATGAAGAGTGGAAAAGGGGAGTGGTTTCTTCTTTTCGTAGTTGGCATTTCGCTTGCTACGCTCTCTCGTTCTTTTATTTTTCAATTAGTCTGTGGTAATTTTCTTGTTGGCCTAATTTTTGTGTCGGCTTTGTTTATGCCACAATTTATAGAATGGTTATGGCAAATTTTATTAAGGCGTGCAGATATTTTAATTTCATGTGACCCATTAAAGCCCAGTGCATCAGAGATATGTCAAAATATTCGAGGGGTGTTACGACGCATATATTCTGAAGGTGGAAGATATCTGATTTATATTTCACCAATGCCAAATACAGGTATGAGAATTGCTTTTAATTTGTCGAAACAAAGCATAGAAGCAAAATGTGGCTCAGAATTATATTCTTTAGATGAAAGTAAATATCAACTTCCTCCTTTTAGATTTGACAATAGTCCTGTTGTCTATCATTTAAGTGGAATGCAAGATGAGCCTGTTGATGGAGTATATTTAGTTGCTACAGTTAAGCGAGGGGAGCAAATTAAACTTTCAAAGTTGAAAGTCTGGACGCATGCTTTAATTTTCGCAGAGATACTTATTTTGATTTTGTCAGTTTTCTTAGATGTATGGCAAGTCATATTTGGAGCAATACTTTTACGAAGAACACATTTTTTTGAAAAATATGATATATTGCGCGTCATTATAATGTGCTTCTCAATTATTATTGCTTTATGGCGTATGTGTCATTTTTATTGGTAACCTATATTTGTAAAAAAAAATATGTCTTGATGTCGCAACATCAAGACATAAATCCCTAAATATCCCTATTAAATTCAATTATTTAGCTTCAGGTGCTTCTTCTGCAGGAGCTTTGTCCTTCTTAGGACCAAACTTCTCGCGACGATCCTTACGAGCTTTTCTCTTCTTTGCCTCTTTGAATTTTGGACAATCCTCAGGTTTTACCTTGCAATCTTTGTCGAACTCTGGGCAATCCTCTTTTTTCATATTTTCTGGCTTAGGACCACGACCATTCTTGTGCCATTTGTCTGGCTTTTTGTCACCAAACTTCTTTTTGCAACCATCGCAGAAAACTGGGCCACGTTCTTTATCTCCCTTTTTCTTTTCAAAGAGTTCTTTAACGTCTTTGCCTTCTTCCTTAGCCTTTTTTACTTCCTCAAAGAAAGCTTTTCTTTCTTCGCGAGCTTTTTTGCGAAGTTCGAAGCATTTTTCACACTTCTTGAACTTAGGCTTGTCAGCTTGCTGTTCTACTGTTGTTTCAGGTGCTGCTTCAGGAGCTGGAGCTGCATCTTCAGCATATGCTTGTACAGCTACAAGTGTAGCTGCTAGTACAGAAAATAAGAATTTATTCATAATTTTTCCCTTTTTTATTGTATTAAATACTATCTTTATGGATATTTATCCTCCAGATATTCTTAAAGAACGTAAAAAAATAAGAAAATCTACATCTTTTTTTGAAAAAATTAAATTTCCAACATATAAAAAAGTGAGTAGACACTAGATTGATAATTTGGTAGAATATATACTTTAATTTCAAGGGGTTTTATGCTTACTTCTTTAACAAATAAGAAAAACAAAATATTTTCAATAGCAGATGCCATGCTTTTAATCAAGGATGGTGATACTATTGTGACAAGTGGATTTACAGGTACAGGTTCTCCAGAAACGCTTTTTCGTGGCTTAGCCAGAAGATTTAAGGAGACAGGTTCTCCTCGTAATCTTACTTATACTTTTCCTGCTGCACCAGGCGATGGTAAAGAGCGTGGTGTTAATTGTATTGCTTTAGAGGGATTGGTAAAGCGCGTAATATTTGGTCATATAGGTATGATTCCTGCGCTTCAAAAGCTTATTGTCGAGAATAAGACAGAAGGTTATAATCTCCCTTTGGGTGTGTTGGCTCAGTTATATCGTGATATTGCTGCAGGTAAGCCAGGAACACTGACATCTGTAGGATTAGGCACATTTGCTGACCCTGATTTTGGTGGTGGCAAAATGAATGCTTCATCTACTGAAGATTTAGTTAAGAAACTAGATGTAGAAGGTCAGCCATATTTGTTATATAAGCGTTTCCCACTTAATATTGCTCTTGTTCGTGGTACAACAGCTGATCCAGATGGTAACGTTTCTCTTGAGCATGAGGCTCTTAACCATGGTCTACGTGCAATTGCTGCAGCTGTGCATAATTCCGGTGGCAAGGTAATTGTTCAGGTTAAGAAGGTTGTTGAAAATGGTATGCTAACAGGCCGTCAAATTCATTTGCCAGCTTGCTTAGTGGATGCTGTAGTAATTTCAGAAGAGCGCGGTGATGATGCGCAAACATATTTAGATTACTTTAATCCAACTTTCTGCGGTGATATGCGCGTTCCTATGAATGAAATTCCTTTAATGCCACTTACTGAACGTAAGGTGATTGCACGTCGTGGTGCTATGGAATTAACTCAGGATGCATTAGTTAATTTGGGAATTGGTATTCCTGAGGGTGTTGCTTCTGTAGCAGCAGAAGAAGGTTTAAGTAAAACATTTACTTTAACAACAGAAGCAGGTGTAATTGGTGGTGTGCCTTGTGGTGGTTTGAATTTTGGTGTTTCTTATAATCCTGAGGCATTCTTTGCTATTGGAGACCAATTTGATTTGTACGATGGCGGTGGTATTGATGCTGCTTTCCTTGGTCTTGCTCAGGTTGATGGAGAAGGAAATATTAACGTTAGCAAGTTTGGTACTAAAATTCCAGGCTTCGGTGGTTTTATTAATATTAGCCAGAATTCAAAGAAAGTTGTATTTATGGGAACCTTTACTGCAGGTGGTCTGGAGGTAAAGGTTGAGGATGGTAAGCTTACAATCGTTAAGGAAGGTAAGGCTCGGAAATTTGTTAATAATTTGGAACAACGAACCTTTAATGGTAAGTTTGCTGCAAAGAGAAATGCTAATGTTCTATATGTTACAGAACGTTGTGTTTTCAAATTAACAATTGATGGACTAGAGCTAATAGAAGTTGCTCCTGGAATTGACATAGAGCGTGATATTGTTGCAAATATGGAGTTTCGTCCAATAATTAAGAATCCACGAATTATGGATGAACGAATTTTTGTAAATCAACCTATGGGTTTAAAGATTGATAATGTAGGTTAAGTTATTTTACTTATGTTTGATGCTTTAATTGATATGTGATTTTAATTTATAGTTATGCACAAGGTTACTGTAATAACACCGAGTTTTAACTCAGCTAAATTTATAGAAATTTGTATAAAAAGTATCGCCATTCAACGGACAGAAACTTTTAAGGTCCGCCATATCATTATGGATGGTGGCAGTACAGATGGAACTGCTGATGTTGTGAAACCTTATCTAAACGAGGATACAGAATTTATTTCTAAATCTGATAAGGGACCAGCAGATGCAATAAATCATGGAATCGCACTTTCCAATAGCGAGTATGTTTGCTGGTTGAATGCTGATGATGTTTATGAACCAGGAGCTCTTGAAAGAGCTGTTGCTATGCTCGATGCTAACCCTAAAGCATCTTTCTGTTATGGTTATTGCCCTATTATAAACGAGAATGGTAATGAAATTCGCAAGTTCATTACAAGATTCAAAGAGCTATTTTTCCCTATTGCTTCTTTGGCTATATTTCAAACATTGAATTTTATTTCGCAGCCATCTGTTCTTTTTAGATCTTCTGCTGTTCGTGAAATAGGTGAACTTAAATTTGATCTTAAGGCAGCATGGGATTATGACTTTTTACTTAGAATATGGAAAGTTGGTTCTCCAGTAAGAGTGAAGGCTATTCAGGCTTATTTTAGATGGACTCCTCAGTCAATTAGTGGACAAAATTTTGAGGTCCAATTTAAAGAGGCATTTTCTGCAGCAGTTAATCAAGCTGGTTATTGGAAGCCATGGATATGGATTCATTGGATAAGTATAAGATTTATAATTATATTGTATTTATTGATGACTTTTAAACATAGGAAAAGGATGTCTAAAGCATGAAAATAGGTATCAATGCTTTGTTTTTAATTCCAGGTGAGGTCGGAGGAACAGAAACTTATTTGAGAAAGACGCTCATCGAACTCCCTTCTATTGCACCTGAGCATGAGTTTGTCATCTTTGCAAACGAAGAAAATCGTAATTTGTTGGCTAGAGATTTGGCAGATTTCTCTAATGTGTCAATTATAGATACAAAGGTTCATGCGACTTCTCGTTTGAAGCGTGTTTTACATGAGCAATTTGTTCTTCCTAAAGTTGTTTTATCTCAAAAAATTGATGTGCTTTGGAATCCTGGCAATATTTGCCCTTTGTATAAGCACACTTGCCCATATGTTACAACAATTCATGATATGCAGTATATCTCATATCCAAATGACTTTACAAAGTTAGTGTTTTTCTTTATGAAGCATTTTACTCCTAAGGCAATTCTTAAGAGTGATGCAGTTGTAACAAATTCAGAGTTTGCTCGTCAGGAAATAGTTCAATATTCTAAAGTTAAGGTGGATAGGGTACATGTTGTGCTCCCAGGTGTAACACAAAATTTCTCAGAGCACTTGGAGCCTGAATTTATTAAGGAACGTAAGATAGCTTTGCTTCATTCAAATGACCCTTATCTTTTAGTTGTTGCTAATAGCTATCCTCATAAAAGTATCGAAACAGCAATTGAAGCTTTTGGTAAACTTAATTTGACAAAACCATTGAATTTAGTAATCCTTGGCCGACCTCGATTAGGCGAGCCAGCGGTTCAAACAGCAATTGAAGCATTACAAAATTCAGAGCGAATTATTCGCTTACACCATGTTGTAGAGAGTGATTTACGTGCTCTTTATCAAGGTGCTGCAGCATTTGTTTTCCCATCTAGATATGAAGGTTTTGGCCTCCCTGTGCTAGAAGGAATGTGTGCAAGAACTCCAGTAATTGCTGCAAGAAATGCTTCAATCCCTGAGGTAGGCGGCGACACCATTGAGTACTTTAATGGCGGTGATTATGAAGATTTGGCAATGGCTATAAAAAAAGTGCTTAATAAGAGTGAAGCTCAACTTAATGCTCAAATTACTGCTCAGGCACAACGTGCAACTCGCTTTAACTGGAAAGATACTGCTAAAAATATTCTTGCATTGTTGGTTGATACAGCAAAACTTAACGGCAATAAAAATTCTAAGGACAAGCAAGCCGTGTCATCTGATTCTAAGGATGGTGTACCTCTTATTGGTACTTTAGGAAATTAAAGGAAATATACTTATTTTGAATGAAGGAGAATATATGGATAAAAAAGTATACATAATAAGTATTTTAATCCCAGATAGAATTGGTATTATTCGTGATGTAACAGGATGTGTTACAGAGTTGGGTGGAAATCTTACTGATTTGCATCAAATTGTTATGGGTGGAATTTTTTCTCTTAATTGTCTTGCAGAATTTAAAGAGGAGGTGTCTGTTTCTTCAATTAAGGAAAAGTTGAATCAATTTTTTGGAGATTTTCCTGAGGCAGTCCGTATTACCACTGCTAATGCAAAGAATGTTTCTTCAGCTCATAAGGTTGATAATAGTAAGTACTATGTTGCTGCTGTTTCTGGACCAGATCAGCCAGGACGCATTCATTTGATTACAAAGCTTTTTGCATCACATGGCGTAAATGTAGAAGATTGGCGCCACGATTTGACTGATAAAAATAATGCATTAACAATTGGTCTTATTACAATACCAGAGGATTGTAATTTAGCAAAGCTACAAGCAGAACTTCGTGAAATTATGTCACCTTATGGAGTTAGTTGCAGTATTCGCCACGAAAATATTTTTAGAGCAACTAATGAAGTTGGACCAATTAGCGCATTGCTAACTCGCTAATATATGATTTACAAGGAGAAAAGATAAAATGAGAAGTACCTCCGATTTGTCTGCCACATTAAGAATGATTGGCGAAGAGAATTTAGATGTAAGAACAGTTACTCTTGGCGTAAACTTAAATGTTTGTGCTGATAGTGATCCAAAGAAAATGACAGAGGCTGTATATGAGCGTATTTGCCGCAATGCAGAGAAGCTTGTAAAAACAGCAGACGAAGTAGGTGCACAATATGGTGTAGAAATTGTAAATAAGCGTCTTGCTATTTCTCCTGCTTCTATACTACTTGAACGTCATGACCATGCCACAGCGGTAGAGCTTGCAAAGGCACTTGACCGTGCTTGTGAGACTGTAGGCATTAATCTTTTGGGTGGCTTTACTGCACTTGTTCAAAAGGGTATGACAAGGGGAGAGCGTATTCTTATTGAGTCACTTCCTGCCGCATTAGCAGCAACTAAGCATGTATGTGCATCTGTAAATATTGGTACAACAAAGGCAGGTATCAATGTTGATGCTGTATATTTGGTAGCAAAGCAGATTGTTGAGGTTGCACAGGCAACAAAAGCAGATAATGGTTTTGGTGCAGCAAAGTTAGTTGTTTTTGCAAATCAGCCAGAGGATAATCCATTTATGGCTGGTGCATTGCTAGGACCAGGTGAGCCTGAGACAGTGATTAATGTCGGTGTTAGTGGTCCAGGTGTGGTTAAGCGTGCTTTAGATCGCTTGTTTGCTCGTAAACCAAATGCAACCTTTGATGAGATTGCTGAGGAGGTTAAGCACACAGCATATCGCGTTACACGTGTTGGTGAGCTTGTTGGTCATGAGGTAGCAGCACGCCTTGGTGTGCGTTTTGGTGTTGTTGATTTGGCTCTTGCTCCTACACCAAAGGTAGGTGATTCCGTTGGAGAGATTTATCAAGCAATGGGCTTAAGCAAGATTGGTGCACCAGGAACAACAGCTGCAGTTATGATGCTTAATGATGCAGTGAAGAAGGGTGGTTCATTTGCTTCTGTTGCTGTAGGTGGCTTATCTGGTGCATTTATTCCTGTAATGGAGGATCATGCTTTATCTCAAGCTGTTACTGATGGAACATTGACACTTGAGAAACTTGAAGCTATGACAGCAGTATGCTCTGTAGGTCTTGATATGATTATGTTGCCTGGTGATACTACACCAGAGACAATTGCAGGCATTATCCTTGACGAGGCTGCAATCGGTGTAACAAATCGTAAAACAACAGCAGTGCGTGTTATTCCTGTTCCAGGAGCAAAGGTAGGCGATACTTTTGACTTTGGAGGTCTATTTGGCGGTGGCACAGTTACAGCTCCTGTTTGTCAGGATGGTAATGAGATGTTCGTTCGCCGCGGAGGACACATCCCAGCACCAATTCATAGCTTAAGCAACTAAAACTTTTGTTTGGATTGTCTGTTTTAGAATAGCGAGAGTGGTATGTGCCGCTCTCGCTTATATTTTTTTGTAACAGAAGAATTTTGCCAATTCGATAGAATGTGGTAATTAAATTACAGTAAATTGCCAAATATGGCACCTATGTCTCGTCTGTTGTATGAATGCTTTTTGCTACAAAAATTTGCTCTTACAACTTTTTGCATTGTGTTCTTGTCGTATCTTTTTTGAACTTTTGGTTACTACACTTACATTAACCCTTAGTTTTTTATGTTAATTCTCCAAAATGTATTTGATTTAAGCTGTTTGGTGTTTAAAAAATAATATTATTGTGATAAAATTTATAAATAAAGTTTAAATTAAAGGATTTTTTTATGACAACTCAAGTTCCAGATGCTACAGCTTATATCCAATCTTTACTTGATAAAGGTGGTGAGGTGATTATTCCTGAGGGAACATATCGCATTACCTCAACATTGAAAATAAATAGCAATACTCATGTAAAAGCACACAAAAATGCACGTTTGTTCCTTTGTGGCGATACTCCAAAGTATAGAGGTGATTTTCTTTTGGATAATAGCGATCATGTTAATGGTAATGAAAATATTACTA
>JAGCJJ010000001.1 GCA_017648065.1 Kiritimatiellia bacterium
AAGTAAGGGAGTCATCTAATAATGAAGTTACTTATCCAACGCGTTACAGAAGCATCTGTTACAATTGAAGGCAAAGTACATGGTGCTATTGGCAAAGGCTATATGGTGCTTGTTGGTTGCTGTACAGGGGATACAGAAGCCGATGTAGTTTATCTTGCAGAAAAGCTTGCTAGTTTGCGCATATTTGAGGATGATTCAGGTCGTATGAATCAATCAATTAAACAAATTGATGGAGAAGTATTGCTAATTTCTCAATTCACACTTTATGCCGATACACGTAAAGGAAATCGCCCTAGCTTCGTGAATGCAGGAGACCCTGCCACAGCAAAAGAGCTTTACGAAAAATTTATTGAGAACATGCGTCTTTTACTTGGTGAAGATAAAGTTGCAACAGGTTCATTTGGTGCAGATATGAAGGTTGCTCTAATAAATGATGGTCCTGTAACAATCGAATTATGCAGTGACACTTGTGCTTGGCATAAGAAATAAGACAAATTGGTTTATCTAAAATGAGTACAAATCCTGCCATTAGCTTCAAAGAGGTTCAAACAGTTGAAGAGCGACAAATGCTTCGTGGAATTGCGGAGCCTGTTTGGCGCATCTGCTATGCAGAGATTCTTTCTCCTGAGCAAATGGTATATATGCTTGATTGGATGTACTCACCTGAAACCATTATCAAAGAGCAAGCTCAAGGAACAAAATTTTTCATTATTTACAGCTCCTACTCTGCCACACCTATTGGATTGATTTCAATTGATACTGTTCCTGATGCAGAAACTGGAGGCGTAGAATTACATAAGCTTTACACTAATGCTTCATATTGGGGTAAAGGCATTGGGCAAGCCGCGCTGGACTTTGCCACAGAGCAGGCAAAACTCGCAAATGCCAGCTATATCGAACTACGAGTAAACAAATGCAATACACGTGCAGTTACTGCATACGAACGTAATGGTTTTTATAAACATCACGAACATTGCCTTGATATCGGTAATGGCTTTGTTATGGATGATTTTATAATGAGAAAAAATATTCAGTAATATCTTTTATTCCAAAGAAAATTTAATTTATGAAACAAAACAAAACAATAACAATTGATCAAGTTGCTAATGAAGTTATTAGTCTCACTTTTGAAAATAATTCATTTATGTCAGCAACTATAAAATTCAAGGAAGCATGTGCTCAACTTGATAATCTCCAAGATTTACGTATTCGTCCAATCGAGTTAAAGGATGGTTTTGGCTGGCAATTCAAATATGGTTCAAAATGCATCAATTATGCTGCTGGCAAAGGTAAAGAGCTCCTTGGTTCTCTAATCGTTGACGAAGCATTGGATCAAGCCCATGTAATGACAGCGGAGCAAGATTACCATTGCAGAATTGGCAGAAAAGGAACTATTCTTGTTTCTCGTAGCAAAAAGCAACTTAATCGCGAAGTTAATACAGACCACAATCATCAAAAAGATCATCCATTAACTCGTAAGAATTTTGATAAGTTACTACGCGTACTTGGACTCTACGATGAGCAGAACAAAGTTAAACCATCAATGAGTGCAAAGTATCGTCAAGTAAACCAATTCCTACGTATGATTGATGCTGCATGGGATGAATGCTCCGCACTTAACAGAGGCAATGCTTCACAAGAAGAACAACGTGTAACTGTTGTTGATGTAGGCTGCGGTAAAGCATATTTAAGCTTTGCTGTAAAGGGATACCTTGAAGCAACACGTAATGTAAAAATCAATTTTATCGGTATTGATAGAAACCCAAAGGTAATTCAAAGCTGCTGCAGAATGGCAGAATCTCTTGAATGGGCCGACTCTATGAACTTTGTTGCAGAAGACATTGCCACATTCAAGCCACAAACAAATCCAGATATCGTACTAAGCCTTCATGCTTGTGACACTGCCACAGATGAAGCTCTTGCATTTGGTGTAGAACATGGCGCAAAGCTAATCCTCTCTGCTCCATGCTGCCAGCACGAGCTACAAAAGACAATTGGTTCAAATGGCAAAAACAAAGCAATTTTACGTAATGGTATCCTTAAGGAACGCCTAGCTGACATTCTTACTGATGCCTTTAGAGCTCAGATTTTGCGTGCTGTTGGCTATCGCACTTCTGTTTTTGTTATTGAACCAGAGGCAACCGCTCGCAATATTATGATACGAGCAATTCGCATAAATCGTCATGGTACAGGTATGGCTATCGATGAATATCGCGATTTGATTGATGACTGGGGTTGTATTCCATATTTAGCAACACGCTTATTGCCAACTCACCCAGAGCTTCAATATGAAAATATGCCTATTCAAAAATAATTTCTAACGTATACCTTCTAACAAAAAGGAATGCATTGATTATGAATACAATTTCAAAGAAAAAAGTAACAATTGTTGGAGCAGGTGCTGTTGGTGCTACTTATGCATACGCACTAGCACAAGCAGGCTCATGTACAGAAATCGCAATCTGCGATATGTATACATCTCTAGCTATCGGTCAAGTAATGGACTTGATGCAAGGAGCAATATATGCACCAAATCTTTCTATCCATGTTGGTACAGACGAAGATTTTAAGGATAGTGATATAGTTGTTATAGCCGTAGGAACACACCCTGAAAAGAAATGCGATCGTGACTCTATTATTTACGAAAATGCAATGAAAATTGGATCAATTGCAAAGCGCGTTGCGGATTCTGGATGTGAAGGCGTAATGCTTATCGTTACAAACCCAGTTGATTATATGACATCTATTGCATATGCTTCTTCCGGTTGGACACGTGGCAGAGTCATAGGCTGTGGCACTATGCTAGATACTGCTCGTCTTCGCCACATTTTAAGCCGCGAGTTTAAGGTTGACATCAATAACATCACAAGTTATGTTCTAGGTGAGCACGGAGAAAATGAATTTATTGCTTGGTCTTTGACTCAAATTGCAACACAATCAGTAGAAGAATATTCAAAAATTACTGGTGACACCGGAAAGCGCGTGGTACATAATAAAACAGACATCCTTCGTGAGGTTAAACAAACTACAAACCACATTGTTAACTACAAAGGAATTTCATCCTACGCAATTGCAACAACATTAAGAATCATTACAGAAGCAATTCTCCAGGATGCAAATAAAATCATGCCTCTTTCCGTACATCTTTCAGGAGAATACGGAATCACAAAATGCGCATTAAGTGTTCCATGTCTGATTGGCAAAAATGGTGTTAAACGTATTATTTCTTCAAAGCTAACAAAGGAAGAGTTAGATGCTTTGAAAATTTGTGCAGAATCACAAATACAAATAACTCACCGCATGTATGAAAGAAATAAAAAAGAGTTTCAAGCCTTTGAAGAATCACAAGTATCTCCTTCAAGAGATTAATTTATAGGCAAACTTATGAAAAAAGATGTAGAATTTGATGTAACAGGCAAACCTCTTCCTGATGCTCTTTTAATGAACAATGGCAAACGTGTTGAGTCTGAAGCAGATTGGAAGCTTCGCCGAGAAGAAATCAAAGAAATTCTCCAAAGCGAATGCTATGGTCACCGCCCTCCTGAGCCAACAGAGAAGCCTATTGTACGCATGATTCAGCCTCACATAAATTATGGCAATTCAAGCTACGAAAATCTTGACCCTGTTGCATCTTTACGCATCTTTTCTTCGCGACCATGGGCTGATAGCGAATGGTGCTTTGATTTCATGGTTTTCACGCCTTGTGACTTAAAAGAAGATGAAAAGCTTCCAACAATGATTTGTTGTGACGGAAATTGGGCTCGAGCAATCAAGCGAGAAGTAGCTGATTTAGCAGCAAAATTCCGTTTTGCTCTTGTTATATTTAATCGTTGCGACTTTGTTACAGACCCACCCTTCCCTCTTTCTGAGCCATTCCCTAGAGACAGTTATTTACAACGCCGCTTCGCGGACTATGACTTCGGTGGTGTAATGGGCTGGAGCTATGGAGCATCTCGCGTAATTGATGCTTTAGAGTTTGTTCCAAATATTGATATGAGTAAGCTTGCTGTATGCGGTCATTCTCGTGGAGGCAAAGCAGCAATGCTTGCTGGTGCATTTGATGAGCGCATAGCAGTAACCTGTTCCTCTGGCTCTGGTTCAGGAGGTGCAGGCTCATGGCATTATCTTGCAAAAGGCGCTGAGCCTTATGATACTATGGCAAATGTATTAGGTTATTGGTTTAACGATACCTTCCAAAAATATGTAGGTCATACCGCTGAGTTGCCTTATGATGCACACTTCTTAAAAGCTCTTTGCCTTCCTCGTGCACAAATATCGACAGACGGCTTTGCTGATTTATGGGCTAATCCTGCAGGTGCATGTATCACCACAGAAGCAACCCGCAAAATTGCCTACACATTAGGCTATGCTCCAAACTTACTTGCTATGCATTTCCGTGAAGGAAAACATGAGCATGCAATTATTGATTGGAAAGCTATGTTTGAATATTGTCGCCACATTTTCTTTGGCGAGAATTATTCGTGGATTTCTGCCGATTACCCATACAATGGCATTGAAAAATATTGCTAGCTCGAATTAAACCTTCCTGGCATATTTTATCTACTATTTTAGAATAAATGCCTCATGATTTTTGATATTTTTAACGATGTTAAAGAGTTAAACCTAAAAGCTATAAACAAATGTTATAGCATTAGGTTTGTTCATGCTGTTCTACCATTTGATAAAATTACCATTACAGTAAACCAAACGAAATCTGAAATGGTAATTTATATAAATACACCTGAACGACTTAAGACAAGTGAACAAGCACAAACAATACTGGCTAATTCGCTAATTCAATGGCTAGATAAAATTGCCCGAAATACATATCCAACCATAATCAAAAATTTTGCACAAAAACACCAATTAACTAACCCACCCCACTTTAGAACAACAATTGCGACAACAAAATGGGGATCATATAAATCTGATGGAACTATTTCCATAAGCCTTTGGTTATTATTCTACTCACGAGAAGCATTAAATCATGTAATTGTCCATGAGCTATGCCATACAAGATGTATGGATCACGGTACGGGATTTAAAGCTTTATTGAATCAAATGTGCCCAGAAACACCATTTATAAAAAAGGAATTAAATACTCCATTATCTGAAAATCTGGTTAAATTATTTCAAATAAACAAAGGAAGATGATTTTTTTTGCATTTTTTACACGTTTTCTCATTGATTAAAATATAAATAGATTGATTTTATCAACATTGCTATGATAAAATCATTGCAAATTTATGATTATTATTTGCTTAAGTTTATAACATTAATAAAGAGGACGAATAATGAACAAATATATTTTCTTTTTGACAATAATTTTTACAGTTGTTCTTTCTGGTTGTAAATCAGCATCTCCAGTAGCAACAGAAGAGAAGCAATCTAAAATATCAATACAAGCTTTTGTTGATGGTAGCGAATTAATTTATATCAAAGAAGATAAAATTTGCATCCAACATTTAGCTGGTACAACATTTGTTGGAAAATTTGTTCCAATTTCAATTAATGGAACAAATAACAAATGGTCTCCTGTTTGGAACAAAGCTATAAGCGAAGAGCATCAGCTTCCAAAAGAGGCAACTGCATTACCTTCCAAAGGAGAATGGGATGCTTCAAATATGAAGGTAGATATTAGAACTACTGGTTTTGGAACTTGTGAGGTTATTAACTACCCTAACTCAAAGTCTGATCATATTTTAGCAATTAAGATTGATGATACTATTGCTGATAATCCACATTGGTATTTCATAAATATTGATTGGGAATAATATTTCTTAGAAATCCATAAATTTCTGTAAAGATATTTTGTTTGAGTTTGCAAATTCATAACATTTAAGCCTTTCAGCAAACAAGTTTAACTTATAAAATTAAATAACTTGTTTGCTTTTTTGTTTCAATTCGATTATTTAATTCATAGCTGCAAGTTACAAATATTTCCTATTCTTAATTAATGTTTAAAGCTGAAATTTAATTATGAAATTTTTGAAACTTTTTTTAATCATAATAACTCCTATCAATATACTTCTTGGAAGCAATTTCTCATTTAATGCTTACCAAGAAGATGATTATGTTTATTATGGACAAGGTTTATTAGCAAGGTTGATTCTAAAAACTGACAAAGAAATTTCACCTACTCCACAGCCTAAAATAATCCAGAATAATTCATCTGAAGATTATTCTATAGAAATGTCCCAACAACCAAGTGTTAACCGATCTTCATTTGTACAAATTATAAATGGTAAGCGCACTGCAGAATCAAACATTTCATACACTTGGAACATACAAATTACACCAACAAGCACAAATTCAATAGATACTATTAAATTTGAAATAGATGTCGATGGTAAAAACTATAAGGCTCAATTAAAACCAATTACAGTAATATTTCCTCAGCCATCTCAATTTGCTAATATAGAACTATCAGTAGATAAAACAAATGTAATCGCAGAAGATACATTTCGCATCACTGCATCATTAAGACTGGCTGCAATAGCAAATAAAGGAAAACAATATCCGCCAATATATCAAAGAGCTATTCCAAATTTATTTCTTCCACATTTAGATAAGCAGCAAGAAGAAATTACACTCATCGCAAATGGACCTAATGAACTTGCTGAATATGCAACACTTGATATTGGCATGTATATTAACAGCTACAGAATTCCATCTGCTTTTGGTTTTTTTTCAGACAGTTCTAAATCTATTTTTAATTTACCTAATTCCATAATCACCGAGAATGGGACTAACTTTTTTGTCTATTCATGGACTACAATTTATAAAGCAAAAAAGCCTGCCTCAATAACATTTGACCCTATCACATTTATTGGACAAATTCTAATACCTGACGCCAATGAACAGTTTAATTTAACAGATGTATTTATTATATCTGAACCAATCACTATTACGATTTCAGAGCCACCTCTTGAAGGACGTCCGGAGAGCTTTATTGGTGCGATTTCTGATAAAATAAAAGCAGAGACACGCCTTGATACTCAAAGCTGCAAAGAAGGTGATCCAATCAACCTCACATTATCAATTGAAAATGTAGAGAATCCTCTTGCGATTATCCCACCAAATCTAACTGAAATCAGTGGATTTTCTGAAAACTTCAGAGCTTTTGGTGAAACCAAAGCAACACCAAACGAAGCCGAAAAAAAGGTAACTTTTGAATATAGTATACGCCCTCTTGTTTCTGGCACAATAGAATTCCCTTCTATTGAGTTAGGTTACTACAATTTAAGCACAAACCAATATCAAACAGTCATAACATCTCCTCTTCCTATTCGAGTAGATCCAGCACCTCAAGTTGCTGCTTTCGAAGGCATGCAATCACAAGAAGAATATGTTGAAAAAAATATAACTCAATATTATCCAACAGCTATCTCGCTAGACTCTGCCACAACAGCATCAACTACTGCTAATAGCTCAATAATTAAGCTTGCAATTTTAGTACCATTTATTTGGTTATCTGCTCTATTTATTAAATTACTTTTCAAATATAAAGCACAACTAATCAGTCATATAAGAAATATGTCTGTTGGAGCAAAAGCAATCAAAGCTTTGAATGATGCCGAAACCCCACAAGAAATCATGGCAGCTGTAACATCACTTATAAAGCAGAAGTTTAAGCCAAAGACATCAAGCTTTACTCCTAGCGAAATTATCAAACTGCTTGAAGAACATAAAGTGGCATCAGAGATTGTTAACGAGCTATCAATCACATTAAATCGCGTTTTCAACCTATCATTCTCACCTAATGCAGATATACCTAAAGAGGTCTCAATTGCAAAGGAAAAACTAATTCCTTGCATGCAGAAGTTAAAAGGCAAAAACAAGACCCTGCCACAAATTATTTTTGCGCTTTTGAGTATTCTAGCTGCTGCTTTCATGATTATTGTACCAATATCCTCTGCTATTCAACTTGCATCATCATATAAAGGTGAACAAAAGATTGTTACACAAACAGACTTTGAGGTACGAGAAGCAAATATTTTGTTTAATAATGCAATTTCTAAAGAGAATTTTAGTAATGTTGCTACAAATTATTATACAAAGTTGTCGTTTGAACAAGGCTCCTACCAACCAGCAATTCTACATAATTATGCCACTGCACTGACTTTAGCAGGCTATCCACAAAAAGCAATCGATGTTTTAGAATATACAGAAACATTAACTGGCGCTAATTCTCAATTAGATAATAGTATGCTATTTGCTTTACAAGAGCAAACCAAACTTGACAGTACAGACCCACAATCTGCAATAATTTCTGAGGAGCCAACACTTGGTTGGTATCGTGTACCATTATTCTGGCATTACAACTATTCAATTTCTCAGAGAGCAAATGCTCTTTGCATTGTATGGGTTGCTATTTGGTGCATGCTTATGCTTCGACTATTCATACAAAAGCGTAAATCAATAAACCTATGCCTGGTTATATGTTCATTTGTATTTATACTAACCTTCTCCAGCTACATTATTTCACAAGAAAAGCTTAAGCAGCCAATTCCAGAAATAACACTGGAAGAACTTCTCATAGAACAAGAATCAAGCAATGAGGAGGCAAATTAAGATGAAAAAGCTACTAAAAACTTTTATTTGCATATTTGCTATTATCTTTTGCTCTATGGCATTTGCTGCAAATGTAGCAAACCAAGATGATGTTTTTTCTGTTAATATAGTGCCTCAAAAAGATATATACTATGTTGGCGAAACTGTAAAACTAATCTTTTCTCTACGAATAGATGAAGAAAATGCAGAAGTAGAAGATGTCAATTTTACGGGATTAAATAATCTCTCTTATGCAAAGTTTGGTGAATTTTTTAATGTTCCATCTGATGAAACAACAGACAAGCAAAAACATTCTTTTGTCACATTCTTAACATTTACAGATGCAGAAGAAGCGACCCTAGATATTGGTGCCGTATATCGTTACTCCATCAGAGACGTTAGAGGTAATGGTTTCTTTGTTATGAAAACAATGGGGCCTACAAAACGTGCAAAAGCTAAACCATTATCCATCTCTGTAAAAGAATTACCACCTCCTCCAACAGATCAATTCTCTGGCATAGTAGGTTCTATTGATATTTACTCCGCCATATCAACAAATATAGCTGCTGTAGGAGACATTATAACTGTACGCACTACTGTAGAGACATCAGACTTAAATATCAAAGATTCTCTTTCTTGTAGTATTGAGCATTTAGAGAACTTCAAGCTTTATCCAGAAAAAATCACACAACAAGGCTATACAGCGGAAAATTATGGATATGTGATTGAACAAACAATCGTTCCAAATGCACCTGGAGAATTTACAATTCCGCCACCAAAAGTGCTATACTTTGATACAACTGTCGGCGAATACAAATTCTCAACAGAAAAAATAAATGAAGAAGACCAATTAACCATTACAATTACTGAACGCAAAGTTGAAGAAGTCGAGGATGTTATTCTAACTCCAATTGGTCCTGATTCTAATGCGGATGCAAGCTCAACAACTAATGCAAATGTGCGCACTATAGACCCTGCCACAAAGCAACAAAGAACAATTATTGCAGCGATGGCTAAGCTTGCACCTTCATCAAATGCACTAAACATTTTTGAAATACCTGCTAAAAGCCCTGTTACTATTCTTGAACAACATAGTGGCTGGTGTCGTGTAAATTACAACAATTCGTTTGGCTGGATTCCTGTCTCAGCAATCAAATCAGGAGAATAATTATTATGGCTACAATAAATCAATCAACACTTCCATTATTTGAGCGAGTAGCACTAGTTACAGGCGGAGCTGAGCGTGTTGGCAGAGAAATAGCGTTTACACTTGCAGAACAAGGCTGCGATATTATTATTCACTACAATCGCTCAGCCGAAGAAGCAGAGGAACTGGCAAATGAACTACGTACACTAGGCCGTCAAGCTTGGACTTTACAAGGTGATTTTTCTACACCAGATGATGCAGAAATTGTACTTCGTTCTGCATGGGAGGTTGCTGGTTGGGTTGATATTGTTATAAACAATGCAGCAATATTTGAGCTTAT
>JAGCJJ010000084.1 GCA_017648065.1 Kiritimatiellia bacterium
CCTGAACTAAACCGAATCTATTCGTTATTCACTATTACCTATTACCTGAACTAAACCGAATCTATTCGTTATTCACTATTACCTATTACCTAATCTATTACCTATTACCTAATCTATTACCTATTACCTAATCTATTACCTATTACCTAATCTATCATACTGTTTTAGGATTAAAGTTGAACATTTCAATAGGCATGTGCTATAATAAACCCAAACAAAAGATGATAAAATATATTTTATCAATTGTGACAATAACAACGATTTTACTTTAAGATTATGCAAGACGATTTCCTGTTCGACAATTTTAATTCTGAGGCAAATGTAATTGAACACCAGCCTCTGGCTGCTCGCATGCGTCCAAGAAAGCTGGATGACATTGTGGGGCAAGATCATATTGTCGGACCTGGCAAACTATTACGTCGCGTCATTGAAGCAGATCGTCTTTCAAGCATAATATTGTTCGGACCTCCTGGCTGCGGAAAAACCTCAATTGCTGAGGTAATTGCCGGCTCAACAAATCGTCGGTTCCAGCGTGCAAGTGGCGTTACCTCTAATGTTGCCACCCTCCGCAGCATTATGGAAAATGCCCGCCTGATGGGTGGTAAAAAGGGAACAATTCTCTTTGTTGATGAGATTCATCGCTTTAACAAATCGCAGCAGGATGTGCTTCTGCCTTATGTGGAGGATGGCAGCGTGACACTTATCGGTGCAACAACGCATAACCCACAAATGTTTATCAACACACCTCTGACCTCACGCTCCCTTGTATTTGAGCTAAAACCGATTACAGAGGATGGTATCATCGCCCTACTGAATCGTGCACTGACAGATCAAGAGCGTGGCTACGGCAATTGCCAAGTTGAAGCAGAGCCAGAAGCAATCGCCCATATTGCAAACATTTGCGAAGGAGATGCTCGCAAAGCACTTAACGCTCTTGAGCTTGCTATCCTAAGTACAGCTCGCGATGACAATAACATTTGCCACATAACAGTAGATGTTGTCCAAGAGTGCGTCCAAAAGCGTATTATTGCTTATGATCACGATGAGGATGGCCATTACAATACAATTTCTGCATTTATTAAATCAATTCGTGGCTCAGACCCACATGCAGCAATGTATTGGCTGACAAAAATGCTTGAGGCTGGTGAAGACCCACGCTTTATTGCTCGTCGCTTAATTATTTCTGCGTCTGAGGATATTGGCAATGCAGACCCACGTGGCATAACAATTGCGGTATCAGCTATGCATGCAGTTGAATATATTGGCATGCCTGAAGCTGCTATTACTCTTGCCCAAGCCACGACATACCTTGCCACAGCACCAAAAAGCAATGCATCATACATGGCACTGCATAAGGCACGCGCCGATATTCAGTCGGGCAGAATCATGCAAGTACCAGAACATCTGCGCAATGTGCATGTAAAATCTGTCGGTAAAGAAGCATATGACGAATATAAGTATCCTCACGATTACGAGAACCACTTTACAGCACAAGATTATCTTCCTGTAGATTGCGAATACTATACCCCTACCCACATCGGCTATGAGGATACAATTGCCAAGAGAATGGAATGGTGGAAGCAGCAAAAATCTAAGCAAGGATAGTTGCTTCATATCAGGCAATGGTTTAATTTTATGAATGCTACATTAGGTACAATGCTTTTTCCAAAGCCAGAGAATTGCAAGGAGCTTACCCTGCCACAACAGCGTAAGCTTTCTATTCCTGACCTACCTGGTGCAGCACCTGCATTCTTGGCAAATCACCTTGCCACAAGCACGACTCCAAATTGTATCCTTGTTGTTTACCCAAACCCAGTTCTTGCTCAGCAATTCCCTACAGATTTTTCTGCTTTCTCAAGATACTCTGCCACATATTTCCCAATGCAAAATGCCATTGAGGAAAATGGTGAGGAAAATTCTGCGCGCCTTCTGATTGCTCGCGAGCTTGCGGCAATCAATTCAGAGCTTGCAGAGGGGCATTCAAAAGAAGAAATCTATGAGAAGCACAAAGGACCTTGTGTTTTAAGCACAAGTATCCATGCGATTCTACAGCCAATTCCTGATGTGGAAAAAGCAGAATTAAATTCTTTAATGCTTAAGCCTGATGAGGATTGCAATCAAGAGGAATTTATCGCATGGATTTTAGAGCATGGATATAAACGCGCTCCTGAAGTTTTTGACAAATGCGTTGTTGCAATCAAAGGTGGTATCATTGATATTTGGCCACCTACAGAAAAACAGCCATTACGTATTGAATTCTTTGACGATATTGTAGAATCAATCCGTACCTTTGATGCAGAAACACAGCGCTCCATAAAAAAGATTTTCTCAGCAAACATTATTCCTGCGACAATTCCTCGTCAAAAGAAAAAGCTGCTTGTTGACCTACTCCCAGCCGATACAATCATTCTTTGGGAGGATAGCAATGATATTGACGAAAATTCAAGCAACTACCCTATCCCTGTTGATGCTATTGCTGCTGGACATTCTATTGCCGGACTTCGCGAGCGCCTGGACAGACGTAATGACATTTGCGAGCTATTTGCAGGTGATCCACCTCCACCGGGCGTACCAACAGCATCGCTCCCTATTTCTGCAAGCGGACTTCAAGCTATTGATATTGGACATAGCTCACACAGTATAGACCCAGAGCTAATTTCCAAGCAACGAAATATCATTATTGATTCACTTGCAAAGCAATGTGCTGATAAAAAGACAAGCGTACACATCTGCTTGGATACAGAAGGTACACTTGAGCATCTTGCTGCTGAGCTTGGCGACACCCCATTAAAGCTTCAGCTTGCACCAATTTCTGGTGGATTTTCTTATAAATCAGGAAAACATCGCTACATTTACCTCTCTCAAGCAGATCTCTATGGCCGCTCTAAGCGACCTATCAGCGATACAAATGCATACGGAGAAAGTGTGCAGCTTTCTTCTCCTAAGCATGGTTCTGCCGCAGAGGCGTCCCTAGGCCTATTCTCGCTTGAACATATTGAGTATGGCGACCTGATTGTCCATGCAGAGCACGGCATTGGTAAATACATTGGTATTTCAGAAATGCTATTCAATGGAAAGCATTCCGAAGTTATTTGCATTGAGTATGCAAACAATGAGCGACTCTATGTACCTGTTTCAAAGGCACATCTGGTTTCACGCTACTCCGGCACAGACGAAGCACATATCAGACCTCATTCACTAAAGAACAAAGGTAAATGGACTAAGGCAAAAGAGGATGCACAACGTGCAATCCAAGAGCTGGCTGTATCTATGCTTACAACGCAGGCAAAGCGCACAGGATTACAAGGCCATGCATTTAAGGAATACACGCCTTGGCTGCATGAATTTGAAGCGACCTTCCCATATACAGAAACACAAGGTCAGCTGGAATGTATTGCTGCAGTAAAGCAAGACATGTACTCATCTCGCCCAATGGACCGCCTCATTTGCGGCGATGCAGGATTTGGTAAAACAGAAATTGCCATCCGTGCAGCATTCATCTGTGCAATGCAAGGCAAACAGGTAGCAATACTTGTTCCAACAACCGTTTTGGCACAACAGCACTACGACAGCTTTGTTGAGCGCATGCAAGCATATCCGCTCAACATTGCATTGCACTCACGCTTTTGCTCACAAAAAGAGCGACACGAGGCTCTTAAAGGACTAGAGAGTGGCGCCGTAGATATTATTATTGGTACACACGGCATTATCCAGCAAAATGTTAAGTTCAAAGATTTAGGTCTGGTCATCATTGATGAAGAGCAGCGTTTTGGAGTGCGCCACAAAGAATTTTTGAAGTCAATCAAGACACTTGTAGATGTAATCACACTCTCCGCTACACCAATTCCACGCACCCTATATCTCGGACTATCAGGTGCACGTGATATGTCGCTACTGCAATCACCACCTAAGGAGCGACAAGCCACCGAAACAAAGGTAGTGCGTCAAACCGATGAGGTAATTACAACAGCAATCCGGAATGAGCTTTCACGTGGTGGCCAGGTGTTCTATTTACACAACCGAGTAATGTCTATTGGCATTATCTGCAAACGCATTCAGCAGCTTGTTCCTGAGGCTCGTGTATGTGTAGCGCATGGACAAATGCACCCAAGCGAAATTGAGGCACGAATCCGTGCCTTCTCTGAGGGTGAATTTGATATTCTTCTCTCAACAACCATTATTGAGAATGGAATAGACATTCCTCGTGCAAATACAATTATTATTGATCGTGCAGATCGCTTTGGCATTGCAGACCTATATCAGCTTCGTGGCAGAGTCGGCCGTGGCACAGTCAAGGGCTATGCATATCTCTTAATTCCTGAGCAGGGGCAAATAGATTCAGATGCCCGCAAACGCCTCAAGGCATTGCGTCAGCACTCAGAGCTGGGGTCAGGATTAAATTTGGCAATGCGCGATTTAAGTATTCGTGGAGCAGGAAATTTGCTAGGTGCAGAGCAAAGCGGTCATATTTCAGCAATGGGCTTCACCTTATATTGCCAGCTATTGCGTCAAGCAATTGCTGATTTGAATGGCGAGAAATTGCCAGCTGCACCAACGGTTTCAATTAATTTGCCATTCCTTAATACATCGCCAACAAATCATAGCGAACAGGATGGTGCTACCCTGCCTTATGATTACATTACGGACGACTATCAACGCATCAACTTCTATCGTCGTTTAGCAGAATGCTATTCCGAAGAGCAGCTAGAACAAATTAAGCTCGACACAATAGACCGTTTTGGCAAGCTACCAAAACCTGCTGCGCGTTTATTTATGGTTACATCAATTAAGCTACTTGCAAGCAAATACAAAATAGACAGTATTACCTATGCAAATGGCGAGCTAAGCATTTATAAGCATGGCATCACATATCGCACAGGTAATTACAAGTTGCCACGCCCATCAGGCAAAACTCCTGATGCGCTATTAACCTCAATTAAAAACCTTGTAAAATGCGCAGGAAATGCCTTTGAAAAAGCATAACTTAAACCCACACTGGTATTCATCATTATAAACTACGTATGGCACAGTGCTCGAATGAAAAATGAAACAATCTTCGTTGTTACTTAACGATTAATAATGAACATAATGGAAGTAGTGGCTCAAGAGCACCTATGTAGCGTGGATACTCATTATTTTCTCCTCTCCATGAATTCTGGCGGACCCACTGATTATCATCCAAGCGTAAACGATAAAAATCCTTATTTGTTGGATCTGTTGTATTAACAAATTTTGGAATACCTGTTAAATCAAAATTATCCTGAATAACAACTCCACAATCTACGCCTTCTTCATACTCAAGTTTATACCATGAGTTTGTTGTTGCATCTCCTGTCAGGAATGTATCATACATAAGAGCGTTATTTCTAATAAAAGAGCCTAACTTGTAGCTTGTTGTGTAATCCTTATAAAACTTTTGCCCAAGAACCGACCCCTCATACTCGCGGATAAGCTCACCTCCTTCACTAAGTAATATAATATTATTATGGATTTCCGGTGTCCATACGTCTGCATCTTCATTTCCTTTGAGACGACGCCTAGTTATAAATGCTCTATCAGCTCCTACAATCGTATTATGATGTATCTTTACATCCTGAGTAAAAGAACCTCCATACATTCCTCCATGGACTAACAAATAATATGGCATAGTCCCCCATTTAGAATCGTAATCATCACGAATTATGCGATTATATGTTATTTCTGCATTTACAGGATAATAATTTCCTCCTTTTGAAAATAATGCAGCAACATAGTCCTCATTTTCTTTTTGTCCAGAAGAAAGACAATTGTAGAATATATTGGAAACAACGCAAATAGACGTTCTGACTTTATTTGATCCTGTTGCAAATCTGTTTGCTAGCTCAAAATAACAATTTTTTGCTGTTAGCAATCCATCGCAACAAGTTATTGGTGTGTTATAATCTCGATAACAATCTGTATACACAAATGCGCAACGATTAAATACCATATCACGGCTAGGTGATTTATCGATATCTATTCCTGAAATTGGTGTTGATGAGGCAGAATATCCAGCTGTTGAACTCATATAAAAATACGAATTCTCTACACAAAAATTGGTATTGGTAACAACAATTAAATTATCTCCACCATAATTTTGTTGCTTAAAGGATTTCCCTCCAAAATCAAAATAAACACCAGAAATTTTCATATTAGCGCCATTAACTGTAAATGGCCTATCTGTCTTTTGATCTTCTTCAAAGGAATTTTTAGCATATCCATCAGGAATAAACACTTTTGCCATTTTGTTGGTTTCATACCAATCAGTAGCTTCTCCATCATTAGTGTAACCACGTAAATGTAAATTATCAGGATTAAAAACTACAGCTGATACATCTGTCTCAAAAACATAAGAAACCTCATCAGAGCCATAAAGCCAAATGGTATCTCCTTCTTGAGCTACATTTGCAGCAGATTGAATTGTTGTAAATGGAGCGGCCTTTGATCCTGTACTTACTCCATTAAAGGATGAATTTACATAAATATCGCCAGCGATAAGGCTTGCACCTAGAACTGGTAAAGACATCAAAAAATATTTTGTCAAATTCATGATACACCTCCAATACGTAAGTTTATAAATATCCTCAAATTTAGTAATAAAACCTTTTCCCAAGTTATTACAATATTTCTCTTTTAAATTTTTTTATTCAAGGACATAATCACCTAAATGCATAAATTTTATGACTTTGTCGTATTAGCCAGTTGCATTTACTTTGTCTAGTGACTATCAATAAAACAAAACAGATATAATGAAAACTGGCGTACGATTCTCTGAAAGTAAAATTTTCCTAGAACAGGAGTAAAGCACTCCTTATACAACAAAAAAGGCGCCCCGAAGGACGCCTTTTTGTTAGCCATTATTCAGAGATTGGCAAAATGTAGTATTCAAGAACATACTTGCCTGGCTTAATCTTGTACTTAGCCAAGGTGTCAGGACCACAGCTTGATGTACCCAAACCACGCTGTATTGCATTGATCTGAACAAATGTCTCCTTGCGAAGAGTTAGCTCATTATGATGCATACACTTTGTAATATCATCAGTTGAATAGTGACGTGCACTGAAGCCAAATGGCTTCTTAGCTGTCTGAATCTGGAAGCCCTTACCTTCCTCATTTACAAGTGTGAACCAACGAGTATCCTCGTGGTTACCACTCTCCTGTGGAAGTACGTATGGGAAGTACTCATTTGTAACCAGATTATCCCACTCACTGACTAGAGCACCTGCCTTACGGTCTGCATAAGTCTCAATTGGACCAAGACCAAACCAATTTAGCTCCTCAAAGCCCTCGCCTGTAACCATTGCCATACCTAGCATTGGAGGATCTGCAAGACCTTCTGGATAATTAAAGGTGTGCTTACACTTAACCAAGCCACCAAGACCAATTGTATAAACGCTATCTACAACAATTGGCTTATCCTTCTTTACTGCAGGTGTGTAGCTATGCTTTGTCTTGATAACAATGCCAGACTTTGTTGCATCTGCCTTAAACTCAACAAGCTTTTGTGTTAGCTTATTTAAGCCATCATTGCACCAACGGCCCAATGGCTTCCAGTGTGCTCGCCATTGCTCTTGAGCACCCTTAACACCATCGTTATCAAGTGGTGCACGCCATAGATTGAACTCAGGACCAGATGTAATAACTGGTGTGCCATCAATCTCCATTGTGCTTAGCTTACCAGCCTTCTTATCAACAACTAGCTTTAATGTACCAGAAGTAATAGTTAGCTTTGTGGCAGAGTCTGTATTTACATCAAGAGGCTGCTCCAAATCCCAATTTGGCTCTGGTAGCTCTAGCTGCTCAGAAACCTCAAGAGGAATTGAGAACTGCTCCCATGCAACCTCATGGCCAGCTGGTGCCCAAATTGTCTCCTCACATGTGCGAGCAACAACAACTAGGAATGCTTCCTGCTCTTCTGCAGCAAGTGGTAGCTTGCTATAGTCGTAGCCAGGCAATGTAATCTGAACTGTTTCCTGTGGCTTGATGTGGAAGTGTCCCATTGGAACTGGTGCCTTAGTTGTAGGATTGCCCTCAATCTCAATATACCAAGAACCTTCCAACCAATCAGCGCAACGGAAGAAGTCCATATTCTTAACTTCAATGATACCCTTCTTTGCATCGATTAGCTTGAACATCAAAGGCTGAACTACCTTCTTAAACTCATACATCTGAGGCTTTGGCAAACGATCTGGCTGAACCATACCATTGCAGCAGAAATCGATATCATTTGGCTCATCACCAAAGTCACCGCCATATGCCCAGAATGGCTGACCCTTATCATCATACTTTAGAAGGCCCTGATCAATCCAGTCCCAGATATAACCACCCTGCAAGCCATGATACTTGTAGAATGCATCCCAGTAATCCTTCAAGCAACCGCAGCTGTTACCCATTGCGTGAGCGTACTCGCAAAGAATCATTGGGCGTGTATCCTCAACCTCTGTTGCATAGCGAATGCAATTTTCAATAGTTGTGTACATTGGGTTGATTACATCTGTTGCAACATGACTAATTGGGGAACCAAATAGTCCACCGTTCTGGTGCCATGTGGTATGCATTGGACCTTCACCATGCAATAGGCGAGTTGGATCATACTGACGAATCCAGCGAGCCATCTCTACATGGTTTTCACCATAGCCAGACTCATTACCTAATGACCAGAAAATGATTGATGGATGGTTCTTATCGCGGATAACCATTCGAGAACCACGCTCTAGATATGCTAGGCGGAAATCCTCTGAGCGGCATGTGTAATTATAATATGCGTGAGACTCAATATTTGCCTCATCAACAACATACAAACCAAACTCATCACAGATATCAAGCCACTGTGGATCGTTTGGATAGTGACAGCAACGAACAGCATTGAAGTTAAACTGCTTCATTAGGATTGCATCCTGAAGCATGCACTCATAAGGAACTGTCTTACCAAGCTTGAAATCATGGTCATGGCGGTTTACACCACGGATTAGCACTGGGCAACCATTAACAAGAAGCTCGCGATTCTTAAGCTCAATTGTACGGAAGCCTGTACGCTGAGATGTATATTCAACAATCTTGCCATTAATATCCTTTAGTGTTATCACTACCTTATAAAGATTTGGCACCTCAGCAGACCATGGAGCAACCTTCTTTATTGTTGTGGAAACGGTTGTAATATTCTCTGATACACGATAATCAGTGCAACCCTTACCAACAAGAGGCTTTTTAAGAATTGGCTTATCTTCCATATCATAAAGCATAACCTCTATGTCGTAATACTTTGTTGCCTCTGGTGGTGCAGTAAAGTTTGTCTTTGTCTTTACAACTAGCTCACCATCGCCAGTATTGTAATCATAGCCAGCCTGGATTGTTACGTCCTCAATAAAGATATCGTTGCTTTGGCTATATAGATAAACATCGCGATAGATACCAGCCTGCCACCAGTGATCCTGGTCCTCAATATATGAGCTATCAGACCAACGGATAACCATTACTGCAAGAACATTCTTTCCTTCTACAAGGTACTTTGTAATATCAAACTCAGAAGGAAGGCGTGTATCCTTAAACATACCAACGCGCTTGCCATTCAAGAATACGTAAGCAACGCTCTCAACACCACCAAAGTGTAGAACAGTTCTACGCTTTAGCCAAGCCTTTGGTACTTCAAATTCTGTACGATAAACGCCTGTAGGATTTGCCTCAGGAACTGTAGGAATTTCTGCCTCAAATGGCATTTTAACATTTGTATAGTGAGGGATTGAGTAGCCCTGCATTGTAAAGTTTCCAGGAACATCAACCTTATCCCACTTTGATGTATTAAGCTTTGCATCAATTAGCTCTGCATCTGGTACATCCTGCACTCTCTCATGGAAAGAGAAAGCCCATTTACCATTAAGAGATTGAACCCATGTTGACTTCTCTCTATTTAGTGAAAGAGCAGACTTTTCTGTCTTGTATGGGAAAAGAGTTGCACGTGCGCGCAAACGACCGATATAAGGAAGAGTTGGTGTCTCCCAAGGACGTCCTAGAATATTTATATCCATAATTTTTCCTAAGTTAAAATGTATAACACAAGCAACGATGCACATAGTACTATCGTTGTATTTGTATAAATAATATCATTTTTAATAAGTATGAGTCAATTAAAGAAAAGACTCTTTAGGCCCAAATTCAGAAATTAGAAAACCAAATTCAGAAAAAATTAGGGCGTGTGCTAAATTTTAGCCACGCCCCATTTTTTATTTATTATTTCTTGCCTCTGCGCATTTGACGAGTCTCACGTGGAGGAGCAATAATTTCAACCCCGTCTTGTGTCTTTGCAACTGGGTGACGCTTGTTGTACCAAAGCATACCAACAATTGCTAGCACCTGAGATACTGTCCAGTATAATGTCAATGCTGATGGCAATGAATAGAACATTACAAGCATCATTACAGGCATCATAATTGTCATCATCTTGCGCTGTGCAGGATCTCCTGAGGAAGGAGTCAATGATGTCTGTAAGCCCATTGTAACAGCCATCAAAATTGGTAGAATATTAACACCAAATCCTAATGTATCACGGAAGAGATTTTCTGGAGAAGATAGGTCTGAAATCCAGAGGAAACTCTCAAAGCGAAGCTCGATAGATGAACGCAAAATTGTGAACAATGCAACAAAGATTGGCAACTGAATTAGCATTGGCAAGCAGCTTGACAATGGATTAATCTTATGCTCTCCATATACACGCATTGTTTCTTGCTGACGCTGCTGTGGATCATCCTTATACTTTTCATTGATTTCTTTAATCAAAGGCTGAATCTCTTGCATCTTGCGCATGCTAGCAGCACTCTTTCTATTGATAGGATAAAGCACTAAGCGAACAATTATTGTTAGCAAGATAATTGCAACACCATAACCCAAAGGAATTACGCGAGCAATAAAATTCAAGAAATCAAGCAACCATACACAGAAGAACTCCCATGTACCAAAGCTCATAATATCAATTGTATCCTCACCAAGATTACGTAACTCAGACATCTTACGAGGACCTACATAGTAAGTGAAGCTCTGCTCTACTGAGCCATTTGCAGGCACTGCAGCTGCCTTGAATAGAATTGCTGCGGCAGCTGAATCAGGAACAAACATACCATTTGCTGTCTGCTGGCGTGTAGCAAATAGCTTTGCTCCTGCTCCATTTTCATTTGCTGGAGAAAGGAACTGAACAAAGAAACGGTCACGAACAGTAATCCAATCAACATCAATAGCATCTGTTCTCTCTGCCCATAGAGGAGAATTATAAGCAACCTTTGGTGCAGAACAACCAGAAAGGCAACCACCACCAACTCCACCAAATAGCTCAGCCATTTCATTGACGCCACAAACATTCACATCAAAATCATTCTTACCAGGCATGCTAGAGCGACAATCAAGAGCGATATCAGCCATTGCAGTTGCATCGCCACCAATTAGCTTCATAGCACCTAGAGAAACATAGTAATCTGGCTTAGCATATGCTGCCTCAGTAGAATTTTCAAAGCGAATAGATGTTTGAACATTATAACCTTCTACTGGAAGTGTAAATGTCTTAACAATCTTTACACCATTTGTATTCATTGATGTTGCAACAACAACATTTGAAGCAATCTGCTCTAGCTTATAATCATCATATTCCTTATTATAGCCTTCACCTAGCTCTACAAGCATTGCTGGCTTTTCTGAGAAATCAAGAACAATTGGATCCTCTGAATCTTTTTCCTTTTTGTAATCATTGATTACTACGCTCTCAATTGCACCGCCCTTTGATGAGAAGGTATAAGCAACATTATTGTCTCCCTTAACAAGAAGAACTTCCTTTGGAAGCAATGTTCTTTCTATTGCTTGCACTGGAGCACT
The DNA here is from genome assembly GCA_017648065.1 of Kiritimatiellia bacterium. Taxonomy (GTDB): domain Bacteria; phylum Verrucomicrobiota; class Kiritimatiellia; order RFP12; family UBA3636; genus RGIG990. Next base: position 11,875 of record JAGCJJ010000084.1, read on the forward strand.
TGAAAGTGTTGAAGCAACTGTTTCAACTTCATTAGTAGAAGCAACATCACTTGACTGCTCTACTGCTTCTGCCTGTTGCTGAGCAGCTAATTGCTCAGCATACTCTGGATGATCCTTTAGATATTGATTGTATTCTTCTTGAGCCTTTTTATTTTGCTGATATGAGTTATAAAAAGACCAACCTAAAGCGAGAACTAAAATTAAAACTATTAGCTTTTCTTTTTTATTCATCTTTATTTTCTTCCTTAATTAAATCATCATTCACTTTTTCGCAAGGTCTAGGTATTTTACCAAAAAAACCTGGCCATTGAAGTGGAACTGGGTCATAACCATGAGGGCCAAATGGTCGACATCTCAATAATCTTCTAATAATTAACCAAGTCCCTTTAATAAATCCATACTGTTGAAGAGCCTCAATCCCATAGGTTGAGCAAGTCGGATAAAATCTGCAACTAGCTCCAAGTATAGGAGAAAGGACAACCTTGTACATTCTAATTAGAAGAATTGCAAGCCACTTCATTTCGTTTCTCCTCAGCAATATGCTGCTTTTTGAATAGGGCTAACATTTCCTTTTGTACTTGTTGCTGTTTTTGCTCTAAAATCGAACGACGTGCAATCACAACAATATCCCATGGTTTAGACTTATCAAGCATAGGCTGAAGTAATCTAAAAGATTCACGGATAAGGCGTTTTGCACGGTTGCGTTCAACTGCATCATGAAAGGTGCGCTTTGTAGCAACGACACCTATTCGGAAACTTGCTTCTGATTCCTTATTTACCCAAAGGGTAATAAACCTCCCAAAGGATTGTCTTCCAACCTCAAATATATGCTGAAAATCTTCATGTTTACGCAAATGACTTGCTTTACGAAAACGCAAACTGCAATGCGAAAGCACTTGCTCCGCATTGCAGATCTCGGCACACATTTCTTTGAGTGGCATTAAAGGCATATATTATGCCTGTACTAGATTTACGCGGCCCTTCTGACGGCGACGACGCAATACCTTGCGACCATCAGCTGTTGCCATGCGTGCGCGAAAACCCACCTTGCGGGCGCGCTTAATTTTAGATGGCTGATAAAGTTGTTTCATTGTATTATTCCTAATTTCTATAAGTGGGTGAAAACCTTTTAGTTCAAATGAAGTCCATAAAGTACTAAAAATTCGTTAAAAAGTCAACAAATAAAATTTACTTATTACAAGTTTTAGTAAAGAAAATTGATGGTAAATCGCAACCACAGTCCAAAATATGCCTATTTAATGCCAATTTTGCCTAAATTAACCGCCTAAACTCTAGTTTTTTCGTCTAATTACCTCATGCCATATTCATATTTCTAAAAAACCATTCGTGTATGTTCATTGACTCAATATAAAGCATCGTGCTATAATTTAACTAGTTAGCTTATCATACAACACCATTAAATGCATTTTATCTATGAAACATATTTTAACTCTTTTAATTTTATCTGTAGCATACTCTGCTCTTGCATTTTTACCACCTATTGATACACGAGCAGGAGTAAGAGTAGAAATTGAATCATTCCCTCAGAAGACTGAACGCAATGGGAAAAATCCATACGACTGGCCATTAGGCGTTACCGAAGTAACTGCGAATGCCCCACGTTCCTTTCCTGTAATTCTTGAAAATATTACAGACAATACTATTTCTGGGAAATTAGAAGTTTGGATGAATGACGATTGGTCTGTCTCTGGGCCTCAAGGACAACTCTCTCTCGCACCAAATGAAACCAAAAAGCTAATGTTCTCTGGCACAGCAAATTCACAAGCACTTAATGCCCTATACCCTGTTCATGCACGTTTTACCCCAACTTACACACCAATAAGCGAAGCTCCTCATGCTATCGCTATTTTTATGCTCAAAGGAGCAAAGACTTATCAACAAACAGTGGCAACAACAAAACGCACACAGACTCCACAAACAACAGAAGAGGAATGGATTAAACGTGAACAAATCGCTCTTTCAGCAGCAAAGGCTGCTCTAATCTCTGGTTCAAATGGAACAAATGGATGGAAACTGGCAACATCAGATATTAACTATGGCGCAGGCGTAGCTTATGGTGAGCATGGCCTTATTGATGGAGCGCTGGCATTTACAGATGGCACACGCTCTATCGTATTTCGTGGTTTTACAGCAACTGTTGAAACAAATGAAAATACACCTCATCTAGAGGCACATGCCATTATAAAAGAAAAAAATGGCACCTTACAAATTTCATGGTCTCTTCCTGATATTAAACGCAACAAGGCTGGTTACCCAAGAATCGTTGACCTGGCAATTGGTGCTGCTTCTGAAAAACCATATCGCGTCTACTTTGGATTTGGCAATGTAATTGAAAATCCTAAAAAATTCAATATAATAGCTAATGGCTTTGAGCTTTCTACTCGCCATGTTGGTGCTGACTATGAAAATGGGCTTTCTATTGTACAAGCTGTAGATGTTGTTCCTGATGGGCTTGTGTGCGATGGGAAGAATGGGCTATTCTCTATTCATGCACATCACGAAGCCACATTTACATTTATTCCTTCTTCAAAGGGAGCTTTTGATGCAGCAAGACGCTTTCGTGCTGTTGCAGGATACAAGCGCAGCCCTGGTTTAGATGCACTTGGTTCAAGAATGTGCCTTGACCAATGGGAAGGAGATTATGAAGAAAATGCCAAAAATCTTGCACTTGCAGCTAAATATGGCCTAAATGATTCAATTTTTGTTAAACACGTTTGGCAGCGTTGGGGATATGACTATCGCTTACCTGAAATCTTTCCTCCTGCGGGCAACCAATCTAAATTTAAAGCAATGCGCCAAGCATGCAAAGATGCCGGCATTCTCTTTTGCTTGCATGACAACTATACCGACATCTATCCAGACTGCGAGGGCTTCTCATACAATTTGACTGTATTTAATTTGGACAGCACACCTCAGCTTGCATGGTTCAACCCATATCGTTATGCTCAATCATATCGCTGGGCACCACATGCATTCCACCCTTGGTGTCTTAGAAATGCAAAGCTTTTGAAAAAAGCATTTGACCCTGAAGCCATTTTTATTGATGTACTCACAGCACACTGCCCTTTTGATTATTTAGACAGAGACGGACAATTCCACTCAAAAAATGAGACATCAAAAAATTGGGGGCGTGCCTTTGATGTATATCGCGAAGGATTTGAGCGTACCAATGCTGTATGCATTAGCGAAGCAGGACAAGACCACCTGATTGGAACTGTAGATGGAGCACAAAGCGACCATTTTCAGGCAGAGAAAATTTTAGGAAACAAATCAAATTTTGCAGATAGCGAGCGCACACCATGGCACGATATAGTTTCGCACGGATATTTTGTTCTCTTCGCAGGTGGTTTAGGAGGTCGCTACCAAGAAGAGAGATGGCACGAAGGAGGCAATGCTGATTTACATGGCTATGGTTCAGACGATTATCTTTCTAACACCATTATTGGTGGACGTAATCCTATGAGTGATGGTCCATTCTCACGTAATGCTGTAAAAACTTATTGGTTACAGCATGATATATGTGCAAAACTGGGGCAAGCTGAATTTCTTGATTTAAAGTATGAAGGCAACATCCATCGTCAACACTCATTCTTTTCAAACAATGGCGAAGTTTGGGTAAATCGTGACACAAAAAGTGTATGGAAATTAGATAACGGCATTACTCTGCCACCATACGGATACTATGCACGCATTGGAGAAACCGAGAGCTACATAGCAGAAAAAAATGGCATTCGCTATGCGATGGCAAACTCACCAAATCGCATATTCGTGGATGCACGTACACCAGCTGCGGATCCACTCACAACACCTATTACTAAGCCTTTAAATGCAGAACGTATTACAGAGAATCGTATCCGAATAAAACTTTCATGGGAGACTAGAGCACCTCTCAAAGAACACTTAACATTTGTGCATATTTGCGACCAAGATGCTCCATTTGATGGAATCGTATTTCATGGTTCGATATCAAAAGAAACGAAAATTCTAAGAAAAGTCGGGAAGCACGAGACTGCAATTAATATTTTAATACCAGAGGAAACTCCTGCAGGAACTTACGCTATACGCTATGGTGTATGGAATCCAATTACAGGACAACGCCATATCATTGCTGGAGCACCAACGGACAGCACTATGCGTGCAAAAGGAGGAACTCTTAAAATTGAGCGAGACAGTAGCAAAATATCCAACATAATTTGGCAACCAGAAACCTCAAAAAGCGAAATAATCAAAGATAAATTACTTGGTTCAAATTATGATAGTGAGATAATGGATTTTGGAAAAATAAAAACTAATGGATCATTCAAATTTGAAAATTGGGTTATCACACCTCTTCCAAATTCCAGACCATTTTTTGCAGAGATTGACCTTGCCACATTCGGAGCTTCTGGTAAATGCGTAAAACGAGTTGAGGCAATAGATGCAGAAGCCGATGCCAAACAGCCAGAATGGATTCAAAAAGGTGATAAACTTATGTTAAATTGCGATGCAAAAGCATTCGCATATCGCATACATATTTCTCCACAAGTCTGGGGAAGCAATTGAAGTTTATTAAGTTTATTATCGCTATTAACCGAAATTAGGTTAAATGTTGTACTCATATCTCTATTTATGATAAAATACAACCATCAAAACACAATCAGCGCTAATATGTTTTAATGGCATTTTAATGAAAAAATATATTCTTAAACGACTTTTACAGCTAATCCCAACTTTATTTGGTGTGGCACTAATTACATTTATTTTATTTAATGTAGTTGGTGGCTCTCCTGCTCTATTGGTATTAGGTAAAAACGCCACCGCTGAAGCAATTGCAGAATATGATCATATCCATGGATATGATAAGCCATTAATTGTACAGTTTTTCTATTTTATTGGAGATTTAGTAAGCGGAGATTGGGGTGAGTCCATTGACTACCAACAACCTGTCTTAGATGTGCTCAAAAATGGAGTTTTAATTTCTCTTTCTCTCACACTTCCTATACTTGTTATTGGCACATTTGTAGCTATTGGCATAAGCCTTATTTGTGCTGCATTCGCAGGGAAATGGCAAGACAAGATAGCGCTTGCTGGCACAACAATGCTCATGAGCGTAAACTATGTAATTTGGGTTACTGCTGGCCAATACTTTTTAGCTTATAAATTAAAACTATTCCCTATTTGGGGCTATGAAAATTGGACCTATCTTTGCTTACCAGTAATTATAGGCGTAATCAATGGACTTGGTGGCGATGTGCGCTTTTATCGAACTGTGATTATGGACGAAATTAATAAACCTCATGTTAGAACTGCCATTGCAAAAGGCTTACGCCCTACTTACATCTTATTAAAGCATGTATTACGCAACAGTCTAATTCCTATCACTACAAATATTAGCCTATCAATTCCTTTCTTATTCACTGGCAGTATTCTTCTGGAAAGCTTTTATGGCATTCCTGGGCTTGGTGGCATTGGCTTAAATGCAGTAAATTCTTCAGATATTGCAATGGTGCGTGCTGTTGTTATTATTGGAGCTATCCTTTATCAACTTTCAAATCTAATTTCCGACATAGTTTATGCTTGGTTAGACCCACGCATAAGAATGAAATAGGATTCGCAATATGTCATCATCACTTATCTCAATAATCATTCCAATATATAATGGTGCACAAACCATCAACAGATGTATTGCTTCACTTAAGAAACAAACTCTCAAGGCCTGCGAATTTATTTTTATAGATGATGGTTCTACAGATAATACAGTAGAAAAATTTACTGAATTAACTAAAGGCGATTCTCGATTTGTTATATTAAAAATGGGACAACGCACAGACCCATTTCAAGCACGAAAGAAAGGTATATTAGCCGCTTCTGGCAAATATATAATGTTCTTAGATGCAGACGATACTTTTGTAGAAAAAGGGTGCGAAATTGCATACAAAACAATCTCTACGAAAAATGTAGATATTGTTCTTTTTGGTTCAAAGCCTGTAAAGAGCGAAGGTACATCAAAAGAAGTATTTAACCAATATAAACGTTATTTGAGATTTGAAGATAAAATTCGTGGTATTTATCGTTCTCACACAGAATGCTGCAAATTATATTTTCAAGAAAAAGGATTTGGTTTTTCTACATCGTTAGGTAAAAAGATTTTCTCTGCAGAATTATTAAAGCGAGTTATAAGCAGACTTGATTCTGATTTATATCTAGGATATGGTCAGGATTTGTTCCAGCTTATTGCAACAATGGAACAAGTAAATTCGATATATGCGAACAATAAGCTTGAGCTTTATAATTATTTTATTGGGGAAGGTGTTACACAGGCAGGTCAATCCACTATATCTATAGAAAAATACAAGAGAATCATTGCTTCGCATAATTCTTTCTTGGCAATAAATTCTTTTGTGGCAGGGTCTGAGTTTACTGAACAAGAAAAATCATTGGCAATACACCATTCAAAGAAAAGCTTACTGGCTTCTGCACAAAAGCATTTATGGAATCTTTCTGATACAGACATTCCTCTAGGACTTTCACTTCTATATGAGGCTTGGGGAGACAATTATTTAGATGGGATCAGATTAACTGGCCAATTTGATCGCATTAAAAATGTAATTTTGGAGAACACATTAATCTCAGAAAAAATCAGAAGTGATTTTCATCAAAAAGCAATATCAGTACTATTGGATAATGCTAAAGAATTGGAGCGAGATAGAAACTTATACAAAAACTCGATATCATACAAAATAGGTCTCTTTATTACTGCTCCATTTAGATGGATAGGTCGTTTTTTCTCATAACCGCATGGATACAATTATGCAAAAGCCACTAATTTCTATTATCATTCCAGTTTATAATGTAGAAAAGTATCTTCGCGAATGCTTGGATTCTGTGTTAAATCAAACTTTAACAAATTTTGAAGCAATATGCATCAATGATGGGTCAACAGATTCCTCTCAAGCAATTCTTGATGAGTATGCTCAAAAGGACAATCGAATAAAGATTATTTCCAAGATTAATGGAGGATTAAGCAGCGCCAGAAATGTAGGCATAAACAATGCCAATGGAGAATATATTACATTTCTTGATAGCGACGACTATTTAACAAGTGATGCATTAAAAACATGCTTTGAAAAAGCTAAATGCGATCAATTAGACATACTTGTCTTTTGTGCAAAATCGTTTTGTGAGAATGGCATCTCTTCTTCATACGGAAAACAATATACTCTTTGCCCTTCCCAACTAACTGAAGTAATGACAGGTTCAGAGTTTTTGATTAAATCCTTAACATATAATAACCATATTGGCACTGCTCCAATAAAGCTATTTCGCACAGACTTTCTAAAAGAAAATAATTTAAGGTTTATTGAAGGCATTTTGCATGAGGATGAACCATTCTATTATGAAGCTATCCTATTGGCAAAGCGAGTAACTAAAATACAAAATCAATTTTATTGCCGCAGATATCGTTCTGACTCGATTACAACAACAAATAAAACCAGTAAGCATGTAATCGGGAAAATTGTTGCAACTAATCGTATTTTAGAATTATCCAAGACTTTGAAATTATCTAATCAAGCTTTAGAAGCAACAATGACATTAATTTCAGCAATAGCAAATAATCTTGCAAGCGATTATTATTCACTAGATAATGAGGAGCAAGCAAAGCTCAATGCTCTCCCTTATGAGCAACAGCATTTTTTACAGTTTATGATTGGTCTAACGAATGGGAAAAGGCTAGCAATTGTAGAAAATTCGTTCTCATTCAAGCTAGGACTTGCATTAACAAAACCATTTAGAATTATTGCTAATCTTTTTAAGCACTAATCGGAATTTGGTTAAAGTTCCCACAAAACAAAATAATCACATACCTATAATACTAAAAAAGCGTGAGCCGAAGCCCACGCTTTTTTAGGAATTATTCAGCCTTCTCGTGAAGGTCTTTTGTATCCAACTGCTTTAGAGGGTTAACTGTTGTAACTGTCTCTACTGGAGGATCGCAGTTCCAGCAATCTGTCTTCTGAGGTGGAAGAGTTGCAGCTGCCCAACGGCATGCATTCTGGATAACCTTTGCCACATCAGGATTGTTGTAGATTGGGAATGTCTCATGACCAGGTGAGAAGTAGAAAATCTTACCTGCACCGCGCTGGAATGTTACACCGCTACGGAAAACATTACCACCCTCATACCATGAGATAAATACGTCATGTGCATCATTTGGAATACCAAATGGCTCACCATACATCTCTGTATTAGGAACTACGAAGCTGTCAGGTACACCCTGTGTGATAGGATGCTGTTTGTCAATTACCCATACACGCTCCTTCTCACCAATCTCGCGCCAACGTAGTGAGCAGCTTGTACCCATCATACGCTTGAAGATCTTTGAGTAGTGACCAGAGTGTAGAACGATTAGACCCATACCCTGAAGAACGCGTGTCTGAATGCGATCAACCAATGCGTCCTCAACCATGTGATGAGCGCAGTGACCCCACCATACCAATACGTCTGTATCATTTAGAACATCCTCTGGAAGACCCTGCTCTGGATCCTGTAGAGTTACAGCACGAATCTCTAGGTCATCTGCTGCAATATTGTCCTTAATTGCATTGTGAATTCCGTTTGGATAGAACTGACGAATGTACTTTGCAGCAGCGCTGTCGCCTACCTCATGTACATACTCATTCCATACAGTTACTTTAATTGCCATAATTATACTTCCTTTGATTATATTTTAACAAAATTATTTCTTTGCCTTAGCCTTAGCTTTAGCTTTTGGCTGATTCAATAGGACCTCTTTGCCTGTCTGTGCTGACTTGTACATAGCATCAAGAATCTTAATCATATTGATACCCTGAATTGGCTCGAAGCATGGCTTTGCTTTGCCATCTAGTACATCAACAAAGTGTCTTAGGTTACGACGGTGACCATCATCTGTTAGGTTACCTGCTAGACGGAAATCTGTTAGCTGACCATTATCCTCGCCATAGATCTCTAGCTCGTCGCCATTTAGCCAGTTGATACCAGCCTTTGTACCGCGTAGCTCAACGAAGCGCTGCTCCTTCTTAACGTTAGAAGCCCAGCTGAATTCAATCTGAAGAACTGCGCCATTGTCAAAACGGATTAGACCCATTGCAAAGTCTTCAACGTCAAATGTGCCACCTGCCTTTGAATCACCGAACTTGCTGTTATCTGAGTCAGAAACTGTTGTCTTATCAAACTTTGTGAAGCAGTTACCCGATACAGAAACTGGTGTTGGGTTACCCATTAGCCAGATTGCAAGGTCAATCATGTGTACACCTAGGTCGATTAGTGGACCACCGCCAGACTGCTTCTTTGTTGTGAACCAACCACCAGCACCTGGGATACCACGGCGACGCTGCCAAGCGCAACGACCAGCATAAATATCACCCATGTTACCAGCCTCAATAAACTTCTTAGCATAAGCTGAAGGATCTGTGAAGCGGTTGTTACGCATAATCATTAGGCGCTTGCCTGCCTTGTCAGCAGCTTCCTTCATTGCGATTGCCTTGTCTGGAGAAACAGCATCTGGCTTCTCACAGAATACGTGCTTACCTGCCTTGAATGCAGCAATTGCAATCTCGCTATGTAGATAGTTTGGTGTGCAGATATCAACATAGTCAATATCCTTACGAGCTAGTAGCTTCTTGTATTCCTTGATTGGCTCTGCACCTGGGAAATGATCTGCAGCAAACTTTTCTGCGCGCTCTAGAATGATATCGCAAACTGCTACAACCTCTACACGTGGATCTTCCTTATAGAATGGAGAATGGCACCAATTAGCAATACCACCGCAACCAATAATACCTACCTTATACTTTTTCATTATTATTCCTTTCTAATAGTTATTAAATTGACGAAAATACAAATTTTTTAACTTTATTTGTGTAAATTTTACCATTAAATCTATAGTAGTATCAAGATAAAAACAACCTTTACTTATCTATAAACAGACCTAATTGCTATTTCTAGCTATAGAATATGCAATAATTATGCCTGCGGCACCCTGAGGAGTAAGCTGTGTTGTGTCTATCATCATATCATACGACTCAGGCTTTCCCCACTCTTTCTCAGTAAAATAATTGTAATATGCTGTTCTTGTCTTATCTGCCTTATGCATCATACTACGAGCTTGCTTTTCTGTTACATTTAGCCTATCGACAATATTCTTCACTCTTGTTTCAGCAGAAGCATAAATAAATGTTTTTACAACATTATCGTAGTCCTTTAAGACATAATCAGCACAACGGCCAACAATTACACAAGGTCCTTCTGAAGCTATTTTCTTTATTACATTAAATTGAGCAAGAAAAACCTTCAACCCCAGAGGAAGTTCTGCACTATGAAATGGTGATGACCATGAGGAATAAAACATACTTTGTGCAGGCTTCTCATCATGACTTTTAAGCACTTCCTCGCAAAAACCAGACTCTTGAGCTACACGAGTTAAAATCTCTGAATCATAGAATGGGATGCCAAGCTTTGAAGATAATTCTTTACCTACAGCAATACCCCCACTTCCAAATTGTCGTCCTATAGTAAAAATGTATTTTTTATCCATAGCATTCTCCTTTACTCATATGCCAAAATACATACTTATAATCAAATGTTCTCAACTATCAAAATTATCAACCAAATTAAGGAAAAAGTCAACTAAAACTTTGTTTTACAACATTGCATTTAAATCAGCAATAGCAACCATATTTTTGGCAAACAGCAAACATTTTACACAGCACCAAATAAAAGCCACAATACCTGTGTCTTTTGTGATTATATAACGACTAGTATTCGATTACCCAAGAATTGCTTGCACCACGACTCAAAAATATCGCATTGGCATAATCAAGATATTCTTTTGGTGTAAAAATGTCATCCATTTGATTTAATACAACACCGCAATCAATAATATAATGGTAGCGACCTGTATCTTCGTTAAATCTCTCTTCTACAGTGCGCTTGACCATAACATTCTCACCTACTTTCAAATCAATCGGCATTGGCTTTGAAAGCACCTTAGATTGAGGTGGTAAAATAATTTCCATACGATAAGTCTGAGATTGCTGAGCAGAGCGTTGCATTGGATAATTACGCAAAAATGGAAGAGGTGATGGAAGTATGTCGCAAAAATCTGGTAGCGTGAACTGACGAACACCGCCCGCCTCTGAGCGACTCATTGTTGGCAACTCCATACGTAGCTTATATTTTTGAGAAGCTGGAGTACCCGATATATCTACATCCAAATCACCTATCGCCATTGCTGTGCGGCTATGCTGCCCTACTAATTTTGCATGATGGCGTTCCTTAAGCTCAGGAACCATTTCTAAATACTGCTTCACTAACGCCTCTAAATATTGTCCTGAGCGGCTGGATTCGCATGTAATTGTAGCCATTCCATAAGCATCAATATCAATAACTATATCAGAATGCTTTTCGCTCTCCATGAAATCATTCATTATTGAGGTTACTTTGTATTCCTTTATTTGCATTTTGCCATCTCTGTCAAATAAAGGAACACCGCAATGCTTTGGCAAAAGCTTCATCTCTAACGCATATTGTGAGCCAATATTTGGATAGTAGTTTTTACCATCCACATTTGCTTCAACCAGCACTAAATCCACATCTGTTAGCACGCAACTTTCTAATGCTGTACTAATTATTGCCTCTTCTCCACGTAAATCTTCAATTCCTAATAGTAGCTTAGACGCAATTCCTAATTCTTTGAGCATTACATATTGAAGGACCGCATAGTCAAGATCATTGGCATACCCCTCTTCTAACACTCGGTCTGGTGATAGATAATCACGCTCAAGGATTTGATTAAATGAAGGTCCGATTTTTCGAATATGCTTTGATGTATAATCGCGAACAGCTATTAAAAGCTCTAACTCCGTGGCAGGGCCTCCTAGCATAGCCTTTATTTCACGTGCCTTTGCTTTTGCTTTCTCAACACCGCCAGTTGCTTCTATTTTCTTAATTAGCGTAGCTAACTCGCCACCATCAAGCTTAGCCTTTGTGCGAAATACCAAATGGTCAAAATCTAGCAGATTTGCCTGCATAAAATCATCCAGAGCCGGATACTGTTTTATTACAAACTTTGCAGGGAAAGCACTAGCCTTTGCCGTAGAAAAATCTATCGATGTGGCAGGGTCTGTATTTGAAACAAATTTCAAAACATAATCTGCTTGATGATTACGCTTCAAATATTCTTCAAAGCTTGGCATATCAAATTCAATCTGTCCCTCATCAATTGCAGCAAAACAAGCAGTATAAAATCTTTCTCCAGAAAAATCCTCTACTGAAACACGCTGCTCTAGCTCATACTCTATACTATCTCCAACATCTGTATTTGGGAAATTAAGCACGAGTTGCTTACAAGCAGGATATGCAGGAGCAGCACCAACCCATGCTTTATCCATTAAATTTGTATGAAAATCTGTAATAATCTCGCCTGACGCTTTAATTGTGGCTACATGTAAAAGCTTTAGCTGCTCATTCTTTGGGAAATAATCAAATGAAACATCAGAATGATCTGATTTTCCTGCCTTAGTAAATAACTTTTTGCGCTGCTTTTTATTTACCACAATCTCGTTCGTGGCAGTGTCTATACTGATGCGTACACGATTTAGCTCATATTTGTAGCCATCCTCTTCCAGATTACGCATACCTTTAGATGCAAAATCTCCTATTGAAGCAATTTGGGATTTCTTCTTTGCTTCTTCAATTGCAGAAGCTCTCCAAATAGGCTTAATTGATTTCTTAAAATCTAAGAAAGACATTGCTTGGCGGCAATCTTCATAATTTTCTGGAGCAACCTCTAAACTTGCTACTGAAGAATCAAAAGAAACCAACATTTTTGCAGAACCCTCAACTTCAACAACTTTTGCACTATAATTAAATGCAAAAGGCTTAGCCTCAATTGATTTCTCTGTTGGCTTTGTCAAATATGAATCATTATTAAAGCCTTTTGGCAACAATATTTCAAGCTCTTCATTATCTCCACAAGTAGAGAAAAGCTTTAGAGGGAATCTGCGAGTTAGCAGGCTTGTATCAGGTAGCACCATATTAACGGCACCAAATCTATTGCTAAACAATGGCAAATCCATTACTGCAGCAGTTCCATCAAAAGAAGCAGGAAGTGGAGATGCAAAATCAAAGAACAACTCAAGCTTTAATGGTTGAGAGGTGTCGCTAGGGTCTTCTGGCGATAGCTTAAAATCCTTTAGAATAAACTTAAAGTTTGCTCGATTAAGATTGCGACGCAAAAACTCCAGGATTGATTGCTTATCATTGTCTGCAAAGAAACCGCGATACATGGTATCATTGATTCCCTTGAATGACATAACAGTGTATCCATCACGTAGCGCATTTGAGCCATCTTGCGCGATTTCGAGTCGTGCAGTAGTTTTGATAGAAAACATATTTTTCTGAAATTCTATTGAAGGAGAAACCTTAAGCTCCTCACCTTCTGGTTTAGCTACCAAATAGCTTTTCTCACAAAGATATTCAGGGAATATTTCCACTGTGCTCTCATTGGTAGGATCCATTAGCACATATTCATCAGAGCCATCATACTGAATTGCAACAACGGCATGATTAAAGAAAGTCATAGGCACTTCCTGATCCAGCTTTTCACCTACCATGATTAGTACAGGATAAGAATTAAAGCCAGCAAGCCTTAGCATTGTAACTAAAAGAGCTGCTTTGTCGCGACAAACACCATGCTTATTTTCAAAAGTCATCTTTACAGGATGTGGCTCATAGCCTGGAGCTACTGTTTCTGTTGTGATACCCATATAGCGAATCTTTTGAGACACATACGTAAAAATCTTTAGTAAACGCTCAGGGCTATTTGGCTCAGTACCTTCAATAAGGGATTTAACCTCAGCCTCAAGCTCTGGAGAAATCGCATTCAAAGGCTCCTCGCATAGCTCCCAATACCACTTAGAAATTTCCGACCAATTCTTTCCTGTGGAAACAATACAACGCCCAACGCAGCTATACATTGCTGGCATATCTTGTTCTCTAAATACCTGAGGAACATTTGCAACCTCCCAGATATGATTTATACGGCCATTCTCAAGATTAACCTCATGCTTGACATCTAAAGCATCTGCATCTCGTAGGGCAACTGATTGTAGAGGCAGAGTCTCTGGACCTGAAATTACGTAACGATATCGTAATATTGGGTACTCAGATTCTAATCCGAAAATATCCGCAAAATAATTTGGAACGCGTGCTTGAGTTACATTACGAGTAACCTTAATATGGACAATGTCCCCTACTTCGAAATTAGGAACAAGTGCTTGAATTATTTTACTATTAGGATCATAAATATTTGAATTCATTTGTGAGCTGTCAATCTGCTCACTGCAAACCTTACTTGGATCAAGTGGGATTGTTACATTAGGCTTGATTAACTCAACTATATCAAATTTGAAATTACTATATGCTGCATCGTACCAAAAAGACTGCGTACGAGCCTCCTTAACACCAAGATGAGTATTTGCCTTGATGTAATATTCATTTTCTTCGCTATATGTACCATCGACATTGTAATTAACAATCGTTGTATCGGCAAGAATGATTACATCTGCATTAGGATAATTTTCTACTGTAGCTGTTTCAAAGGCATTAGCAACAAAATTTGTCCCTAGCTGATTTATCCATTCACCATTAGTTGGTATTGCAGAAAAAAGAGCTAATGACAATGATACTATTAAAGCAAAAACAGAAATTCTCTTAATTTTCATTATAAACCTACTTTAAATTTGTGGCAGGGTCTATTAAATTTACGCAATAGAAGAAAGCTCTTTTATTGAAAGATTATCCCAACCAGGCAGAGTAACTATAGTTTGTAAGAGCACAGCACAAGCAACAGCATCATATAGAGCATCATGTGCTTCTCGACCAGGACAGAGAGCATCAATTTTATCTTTAAGCTGAAGCACAACAATTAAATCCTCAAGTGCGTAAGAAGGTAATCCCTTCCAAACTTGGCGACTAAGCACAAGAGTATCAATCCAACATTCAAACTTATGCATAGGAGCAACTTGCTTTAGCATAGTGCGTTCTGTACCAATATTGTGGGCTACAAGCACATGATTTATCAGGCGCGGAGAAATTTCAGTCCATAGTTCTACAAGCTTAGGAGCTTGTTTCAGTTCCTCGCGTAGTTGTGCATGACGGCCTGGTGCATATTTATTAAATGGGCGCTCTCCTACATTAAGCAACGAATCAAACTGATTATATACTTCAGTTTGATTTAAAGAAACAAGGCCGATTTGCCAAGGCTGATTGCGATATTTAGGCACTGAACCTGTTGTTTCAAAATCTATTGCTGTTAATTCTACATTTGCTTCCATCTAAATCTTATTTATATGCAGTTACAAACCTTTTAATTTAACTTATTTATACTGGGTATTGTACCAATATTTTTCAATAAAAAACAAGCATAAGTTATGCGTTATAGCAAGATTATAAAACACACAATATAATACTAGCGACTACGTAGAATACGAATGTTCAATGCCAAAATAGCAAATAGCCAGCGAAGGCGGCAAAAGGAGCCTGTGAGCAAAAGCCCGCGTGGGTCTATTGGTTTGCCATTATGCTCTAACTGAAAGTGGAGATGCTCCCCTGTTGACATGCCAGTTTTACCCATATAGCCTAATGGAGCACCTGCATCTAGCTCGTCTCCTAGTTTTACGCGTATTGTACCTGGCTCGAAATGAAAATAGCGTGAAACATAACCATTACCGTGGTCGATAGAAATATTGTTTCCTGCAGCTCGCTCTCTATCAAACCCTGCCACATCAGTTTCACAATGCACCACCCTGCCACGAGCAATAGCAAGAATTGTTGCCTCCATACATTCTCCTGTCCAGAGACAACAATCTATACCGTGGTGTACTTTGCGTTCTTTTGTAACAGGATGAATACGTACACCAAAAGCCGAGGTTTGAATAACATCCCCCGGCTCTTGGAAAATTTTGTTTTTCTTTAGATAATAGCGCTGCCTACCCATTACTTAAGCATCAAATCGCTAACAAGCTTATTGAAGCGAGCTGGGTTTGAAAGTGGTGTTCCCTCAGCAAGCTGAGCCTGACCATAAAGTAGGTCTGCCCAATCCTCAATAGAAGCATTGCCTGCATTTACGCTATCAAGCATTTTCTTAATTAGAGGGCTCTCTGCATTGATTTCCATGATGCGTTGTGTTGGTGGCACTGTCTGATTGAAAGCACGCATTACTCGCTCCATGTGTGCTGTGTAGCCATACTCATCAGCGACAAAACAGCAAGCAGAATCTGTTAAACGATTTGATAAACGAACTGTCTTAACTGTGTCCTTAAAGCGCTCTGCCAAGAAATCAGTTAAAGGCTTAAATTGTTTATCTGCCTCTGTTGGCTCCTTCTTGCCGTCCTTTGACTTATCTGTCTCATCGCCATCTAAATCAATTTCGCCTCTGTCAATTGCACGAAGCTTCTTGCCATTATACTCACGGAGGCGCTCTGCAACAAATTCATCCACTGGGTCAATAAAGAATAGAACCTCGTAGCCATGCTTCTTAAAGCTTTCTAACAATGGTGTATTCTTTGCAACCTCAAAGGAATCTGCTGTGAGATAGTAAATTTCCTTCTGAGAAGCTGGCATACGGTCTGCATAGTCCTTAAGCGTGACAAGCTTTGAAGCATCATCAGAAAGTGTTGATGGGAACTGAACAAGCTCCTTGAGCTTATCATGGTTCTCCCAATCACCATGTACGCCCTCCTTAATCATTCTGCCAAATTCACGATAAAACTTTGTATAATCATCAGGACGCTTATTCTTCATTTCCTCAATAGCACCGATGAGCTTACCCACAATCACCTTGCGAATGCGGCGGATAATTGCATCATCCTGTAGCATCTCACGAGAAACATTTAGTGGCAAATCTGAGCTCTCAACAACACCCTTCACAAAGGAAAGGTAGTGAGGCAAAAGCTCCTTAATATCATCGCCAATAAATACATTGCGAGCATAGAGCTGCAAGCCGCACTTTGCTTGTGAGAAATACATATCAAATGGTGCTGCAGCTGGGATAAATAGCAATGCACTAAATTCTGTTGCACCCTCAGCAGAGAAATGTACTGTAGCAAGAGGAGCCTCATTATCATGAGCAATATGCTTGTAGAAGGAATCTGTATCTTCCTTTGAAACCTCATCCTTTGAGCGCTTCCAAATTGCCTTCATTGAGTTAAGTGTCTGTGGCTCCTTAATCTCAATTTCACCCTTATCATCCTTCTCTGGAGCAATGCTTGGATCTGGGAACAAAACAATTGGGTAAGAGATATAATCAGAGTAACGGCGAACTATCTCGCGAATACGCCACTCATCAACATACTCCATCATATCCTCGCGGAGGAAAAGGGTAATTGATGTACCATAAGCAGCATCCTCATCACCCTCTGTAATTTCATATTCTCCATTACCATCAGAAACCCAAACAACTGCCTTGTCTCCGCGGCGGCGTGTAACAAGCTGAACCTTGTCTGCAACCATAAATGCAGCATAGAAGCCAACGCCAAACTGACCAATAAGCTCAGGTGCATTTGCCTTATCCTTCATTGCTTGAAGGAATTTCTTTGTACCTGAGGAAGCAACAGTACCGATATTGCGCTCTACCTCCTCTGCACTCATACCAATACCATTATCGGTAATCACAAGTGTTTTTGCTTCTTTATTTGCAAGAAGATTAATTTTATATTCTTCATCTGCCTCTTGTGTCTTATCTGTCAAAGCTTCAAAGCGGGCGCGGTCAATAGCATCAGATGCATTTGAAATAAGCTCGCGAAGAAATACCTCTTTCTTTGAATAAAGAGAATTGATTACTAAATCCAATAGTTGGCTGACTTCTGTTTTAAAAGTTTTTTTCATAGTGTTTATTTTCCTGATTATATTAAAAGTTAAAGACATAGGCACTTATTTCTAAATGCCTATGCGAAAAGTGTTTTTGTTGCGGCAGATTAGTCGCGTCTTCCACCAATTAGTCCAAAACGATATAGGTAGTATAGCAAAGTTAACAATGCAGAGATTGCACCTGCTACATATGTCATAAATGCAGCATTAAGCACCTTGCCAGCAGCATCAATTTCTGCTTGGCTTGTTACCGCGCCACATACAGCCAGCTGCTTCTTTGCACGTGCACTGGCATCCCACTCTACTGGAAGGGTTACAACAGAGAAAACAAATGCAGTACCAAAAAGAATTATACCTGCCCATGTAATTAAATAACCAGCATCTGGAGAAATAAATCCGATACCAGATAAAAGTAGTCCAGCAACAGCAATTAGAATACCAAAATTGCTACCAAACTGTGTAATTGGAACAAGTGCGGAGCGTAGCTTCAATGGTGCATAGCCTTGTGCATGCTGCAATGCGTGGCCAGCCTCATGGCAAGCAACACCGACTGCGGCAATACTGGACTCTCCATATACCTCTGGAGAAAGCCTCAAAACCTTTTTGCTTGGATCATAGTGGTCTGAAAGAAAGCCACTAACCTGCTCAATACGTACATCATTAACACCTGCACGACGTAGCATACGCTCAGCAGCTTCTGCTCCTGTAATTCCTGTTGATGTACGTGCCTTTGAATACTTATTAAAAGTGCTTTTAACTGTCATAGAGGCAATTCCAGAAAGAATCAATACTGGAATCATTACGATTAAATAAAGAGGGTCAAAAAACATATTTTATCCTTTCTTTTCAATTTATGAACATTTTGAACAAATTATCACGATAATTGTACACAATACTTACAGCAAAAACTGTACCAAGTGCAAAATCAGCCATTTTTGCGTAATTTTGTCTCACTTTGGGACACAAAAAACCAGAGTAAAAGCCTAAAGAGAGCACAATATATCACGGAGCTGCGCACAAACCTCATCAAGCGTTGCACCATTGATAGAAGCGCCTGCTGCACGAATATGGCCTCCACCGCCGAGCTTTGCACAAATTGCTGCTGCGTCGTATGGCTCCTTTGTACGCAGACTTATGTTTACTGGAGCACTAGGCTCAGGCTGTCGGATAAATGCAGCCATTTCCACTCCACGAATTGAGCGCACAACATCCACAAAATTCTCTGAATCTGAGCCAACGCAGCCCTCTGCAGCAAAATCTTCACTTGTTAAGAAGCCTATAGCAATCTTTCCTTGGGCTTCTACAGTGATGCTACTGATCAAACGCTGCTGAAGCTTTAGTCGCTTTAATGGTTGAGAACCATATACCTGCTCATTGATATATTCTGATCGAACGCCCTCTGCTAAGAGCTTTGCTCCTACCTCAAGCGTCAATGGAGAGGTACAGCTATAGGCATAACGCCCTGTATCTGTAACAATACCAACCCAAAGAGCCTCTGCTATTGCCGCATCAAATTTAGTGCGTGGCATTGCTGCAAGAAGCTGATACACCAGCTCTGAAGTAGCTGCTGCACCCTCGTCAATCAATGCTTCTTGAGCAAAGCCTTCCTTGTAGCCCATATGGTGATCAATACAAAGAGCCACTCCAATTTTAGGGAAGCTTTCTTGTAGCTGCTCTGGCAAGCGTTTTACTCCATTGCAATCAAGAACAATTAGAAAATCACTTTCCTGCAATTCCTCGTGAGAAATCACATACTCCATGCCCTGAAGAAAAGCATACTCTGGGCGAAGCTCTGAAAAGCCTGTGCAAAACGCATTAAATCCTTGGCTACGCAACCCCAAGCATAAGCCCAACATTGAGCCATAAGCATCTCCATCTGGATGAATATGTGCTGAAATAACAATGCGTGTGGCAGGGTCTAATCCATCAAGATATGTGGCAATCCTCTTTAGCTGCTCTAAAAACATAGCATTATTTTCTTTATTCATTTTCAATCACCTTACTAAAGCAATTTTCTCTTGCCCACCTTAGCTCACCAAGAAGTCCCTCTTTGATGTCTATTGCTGCACCACTACAGCTATTCCAGACCTCCCAAGTATAGGTTTCACACTCAAAGTGCTGGCAGCCTGATGCGGCAAGTGCCTCTGCAAAGGCTGCTGATTTTAGTTCCTCAGCTGTGCTTCCCAATAAGCCTGTTGGTGTGATGTATAGCGGCACATGGAAATGCACTCTCAGCTCTGCTCCCTCTTGAGAAGCAAATTCAAGTGCTTGAGGAATATCATCAGCTCGATTGATTGCACCATCAGCAGTGCGTTGAACTGTCTGATGCAAATATGTGCTTTCATTATACTGTGCAAGAATTGCCTTGCCCTCAGCTGTATCAGGAAGCACCATAGCAGCACTTAGCTGAACCTTGCCAATAAAAATTCCATTTGAGGTAAGCTCACGCACCGCCTCAGCCAAATTCTCAAACTCCACGCTCTGATGTGCTGTATCAAAGCACACACCTAGATAGCGCTCTAGCTCTGGAGTTAGACCTGCCTCACGGAGCTGCTTAAAGAAATCAATTAGCTCAGGCGTGGTTTCTGGATAGCAGCCTGGCTCTGCCTCAATGCAAAGCACAATGCGCTTCCCATATTTCTCTTCTACTCCCTGCAAATGCTTAGCTGCAGCAATATAATTTTCTATTGCTTTGGCATGAGGCTCATTCCATGCCTTAAAATTTGCTGGTGATGTGGAAATACTCCCATACTCAACATTATCCGGAAGAAGCTGAGCAAGAATATTTGCAGAACGCTTTGTATATTCCAAGCGCTCCTCCATATCCCACGCAGGACGATACACCTCATCCTTTACTTGAACACCATGAAATGTACCAAAAGGAAAGGCATTCATTGTAAAAGCAAAAAGCCTGTTGCTACGCATCAGCTGAAGCAATGCCTGTAGCAAAAATGGATTTGTGGTAAGCTCATCAACTGCCTTTGCAGCAAGCCTAAGCCCTACACCAAAGCGTTCACCAAAAAGAGAGAACTCTTTGCCTATTGGTGCGGCAAAATCTGTTATTGCCTGCATAACATCACCAATGCCCTCGCCTTTATGGACATTCATGCAGTATGTCAAAAACTTTTTACTCATCGCTTCTCCTTGTTTTAGCGTAAGTGCACTACTTGCGTAATTCTTTCAGTAAGGCAATTTCCTTTGCATAGCCATCAAGCTCATTTGGCGTTTCCAATAGGAATGGGAGATGGCGTAGCTTTGGATGGTTAATTACGCGAGCAATAGCATCAACAGGAAGCTGTCCCTCACCAAGCTTTGCATGGCGATCCTTATGTGCTGCAAGTGTATTCAGGCTACCATTAAGATGAATTGCCTTTAGGCGATTAAGCCCAATTACATTATCAAATTCTGCGATCACACCATCAAGGTCCGACACAATATCGTAGCCTCCATCCCAGATATGGCAAGTATCAAGGCAAACACCTAGCTGCTGGGATTGCTCAACATTATCAATGATTGTGCGAAGTTCCTCAAAGCTTCTGCCAATTTCACTACCCTTTCCTGCCATTGTTTCCAACAATACAAGTGTATGCTGTTCTGGAGAAAGAATGCGATTTAATAAATCACAAATTAGCTCAATTCCCTTTTCTACACCTTGCTGCACGTGACTACCAGGATGAAAATTGTAGTAGCTGTTAGGAGTATATTCAAGACGCTTTAGGTCATCCGACATTACCTCAAAAGCAAACTCACGGATACGCTCATCTGCAGCACAAGCATTAAGTGTGTATGGTGCATGGGCAACTATTGGCCCAATATCATTTTCTTCTGCTAGCTTTAGATAAGCATCAACATCCTTTTGTGAAATTGGCTTTGCTGCTCCGCCACGTGGATTGCGGGTAAAGAACTGAAAGGTGTTTGCACCAATTTCAAGTGCTGTCTTACCCATTGCCAAATAACCATTAGAGGAGGATAAATGGCAGCCAACCTTAAATACATCCGTATTACTCATAACACATCCTTACTGGAACATTTAGCTCATGCAAGCGATCCTTGATGCTCTTAATGGTATATTCACCTGTGTGAACCATACCAGCAACAATAGCGGCATCTGCATGAGCAATATTAAAGGCATCTGCAAGATGCTCTGGCTTACCTGCTCCACCAGAAGCAACAACTGGGATACCAACTGCATCTGCTATCAGCTGAGTAATCTCTAGCTGAAAGCCTGCGCGTGTGCCATCTGCATCAACTGAGTTTACCACAATCTCACCGGCACCCTCACCCTCTGCACGCTTTGCCCATTCAACCGCATCAATACCTGTGCGATTGCGGAAGCCGCGTGTAGTAATCTCATAGCCAGATGGACATTTTGCCAAATCATCTGTCTTTACAGGGTCCATACCAAGCACAATGCACTGAGAGCCAAATGCACGAGCTCCCTCGCCAATCAAGGCTGGCTTAGCTACTGCTAGCGAATTAACAGAAACCTTCTCCGCTCCAGCAAGTAAAATCTTTGACATATCCTCAAGAGAGGAAACACCACCACCAACCGCAAATGGAATGCGAATAGCCTTTGCAACTGCTGCTACCATTGCTAAATCTGTTGGTCTATGCTCGGCAGAGGCTGTAATATCATAAACAACTAGCTCATCGCAACCCTCAAGATAATAACGCTCTGCAAGCTCTACTGGGTCGCCTAAATCAATGTTATTCTGAAATTTCACACCCTTTGTTACACGATTCTTGATTACATCGAGGCATGGGATAATTCGTCTTGTTAGCATTTTTACTCCGTAATATCAATTTGGGTTTGTGATTAAATTATTAGCATGCAATCGCCATAGCTATAAAAGCGATACTTCTCTTGAATTGCTGCTTGATAAGCCTTAAAAATTTTGTCGCTACCAGCTAGGGCACAAATCATCATAAGCAAGGTAGAGCAAGGCAAATGGAAATTTGTAAGCATTATATCAACTGCCTTAAATTCATAAGGAGGATAAATAAATGCAGTACTGCGGGCCTTCTCAGCTGTCACCACACCATTATGAGAGGAAGCAGAGGTCTCAAGTGTGCGAACGCTTGTGCTACCAACTGCAAGGACTCTGCCACCGCGTGCCTTACACTCTGCCACAGCCTTAGCTGTAGAGCTTGGCACTTCATAGCGCTCTGCATCCATCACATGCTCCTCAACATTTGCTACCTTAACTGGCCTGAATGTGCCAGGTCCAACATGTAGAGTAACAAATTCACGAGCAACTCCCTTTTCAGAAAGTTTATCAAGTAGAGCATTTGAAAAATGTAAGCCAGCAGTAGGAGCAGCAACAGCACCCTTCTCACGTGCGTACACAGTCTGATAGCGTTCCTTATCTAGCTCAACACGCTCATCGCCATTTGCACGATGAATGTATGGTGGGACTGGTGGCACTCCATGTTTATCAAGGATTTCAAAGAAATCACCCTCAGAAGCAACTGTTACATCAACCTTGCCATCCTCATATTTTGCCTGAACCGTTGCTTTAATCTCTCCCTCAGCAAGAAGCATTACTGCTCCCGGACGCATTGGGCGAGAGCTCTTGCACATCACAGTCCATGCACCTGGCATTCTAACTGATGGCTCAATAAAAAGCACCTCCACCTTGCCAGGTGTATCCTCCCATGTGCCAAATGCACGTGCAGAAAATACGCGTGTATCATTAAACACCATCAAATCCTGAGGTGTAAGATAATCAACAATGTCAGCAATGTGCTTATGCTCTATTTCTCCAGTATCACGATGAAGCACAAGCATACGTGAAATGCCGCGCTCTGCAGGTGGTTCTTGAGCAATCAGCTCTTCTGGTAAAATATAATCAAAATCTGAGGTTAACATATCAATTTATTTTTCACTCTTAATCATTTTTTGATGCCTAACGCTTCAATAGCTTACATACAGCATCAAACATCATATCAACGGAAATTCCCGTCATACACTCCATTGTTCCTTTAGGGCAAACACGCTTCCTGCATGGCGTACAATTATTTGCTCGTACAACAAGATTTCCTTCCCCATAAGGGCCAGTACGCAAAGGCGAAGTAGGACCAAATGGAACAGCCACTGGAATACCTGTTACCACACCCATATGCATAGGACCTGAATCATTAGAAACAAGCACATTCATTTGCTTTAGAGCAGCCATTGTTTCTGCAATTGAGGTTACACCACACAAATTCACACCATGCTTTGTAGCAGCAACTATTTCATCACCAAGCTGCTTTTCGCCAGGTCCGCCAACAACATAAATAGCAGCATTAAGCTCGCGCTCCATTTTTTCTGCCAACTTTATAAAATTTTCTGCTGGCCAATTTTTTGTTACCCAACGAGAAACTGGAGCAATCGCAATACGTACTGCAGGCTCAAAATCAGATTTAGGAAGTGCATATTGTGGCAGGGTCAGCGGATACATTGGCTCCGCAGGAACAGGCACATTAAGATAACGAAGTGTATCATAACACTCTTCTACTGCATGACGGTTACGATTCTTCTTCCCAGCAAGTGCATGATAGAACAAAGGAGAGCCTTCTCCCGCAAAAGAAGGGCCAATACGTTTTTTTGCGCGTGCTAATCTTGCTACCAATGCACTTTTCATAAGACCCTGAAAATCAACAACCATATCATATTCATCCAAGCGATGTAGCATGCGTAAATCGCGAAAATATTGGCGAGTCTTTGACGGATGTGCTATCTCAATCACTTTATCTACACAAGCCAAACAGCGAACAATGCTTGCAAATGCGGGATGAACTGTCCAATGAATCTCGGCATTGAAATGCTGCTTCAATGCTGCAACAGAAGGAAGTGCATGCAGTATATCACCAAAAGAGCTAAGTTTAACAACAAGTATTTTCATTATCTGCTTATACTTTTTCTACAAAATTGACTAATTTTTCAAAACAAAATTTATATATAAATTTTATCACGAATAAGCACAATAATCAACAAATAACCTCAAACAACTCAAAGTCATAGACAAATGCCTTCAGCCACAAGCAAACGCATATTATCTAAAACAAACGGCTCAATATGCAACGTTTAAGTGCACAACTGACTGGAATTATAGCTCTATGCAGCAATCTGCTGCTGCAATAACATCATCATTATGCTCGATTACAATAATTGTGTGGCCTTTATCGCGTAGCTTCATAAAGCATTCAACCAAGCGGCGAACATCTGCAAAATGAAGACCAATTGTAGGCTCATCAAGCACATAAAGTGTGCGCTTATCCGCAGGTCGTGAAAGCTCTGCCGCTAGCTTTAGCCGCTGCGCCTCACCTCCTGAAAGCGTTGCCCCTGCCTGACCAAGCTTGAGATACCCAAGCCCAACCTCAGCAAGCAGCTCCAACTTTGAGCGTAGCTGAGGAATTGCATCAAAAACACTTATCGCCTCAGCAACAGTCAAATCTAAGACTTGCGCAATTGAGCGTCCGGCATAATGCACCTCAAGAGTCTCACGATTATATCGCGTGCCACCGCACTGCTCACAGGTAATAGTAACATCTGGCAAAAAGCTCATCTCAAGCTCTTTTACACCAGTTCCCTTGCATACCTCACAGCGTCCACCTTTGACATTAAAGCTAAAGCGTGTGGCAGTGTACCCCCTTGCCTTTGCTGCAGGTGTTGCTGCAAATAAATCTCTGATTATGCCAAACACACCCATGTAAGTAAGCAAATTACTTCTATCGGAACGGCCAAATGGTGTAGCATCTATTGCAATGAGCTTATCAATTTGATCTAGCCCATCAATGCAATCGCAATCAATATACCCGTTAGGAAGCGTGCCACGATTTGCCAAATATGTGGCGACATTTTCACAAAGCACCTCGTTTACAAGTGTAGATTTTCCTACACCAGAACGACCTGTAACAACAGTAAATTTCCCTAATGGGAACTCAGCATCCAGTTTTGGCAAGCAATACTTTTGTGCACCGTACACCTTAATCGAGCCAAAATTCTGCTCTACTTTAGGCGGAATTAGCGGCTTCTCGCGTCCTGATAAAAATGCACCAGTGATAGAAGCAGGATTAGCCTCAATTTCCTTTGGTGTGCCTACTGCAAGTATCTCACCACCCTCAACACCGGCACCAGGACCCAAATCCACAACATAATCTGCAGCTTGGATAATAATTGGATCGTGCTCTACTACAACAACTGTATTGCCTTGCTTTTGGAGCTGACGCAACAGCTCTGCCAATAGCTGGGTATCAGACGAATGCAAACCAATTGTAGGCTCATCTAGCACATATAGTACGCCTGTAAGATTACCTCCTAAGTGCGAAGCAAGGCGAATGCGCTGCAATTCACCACGAGAAAGTGTGCGCCCCTCTCGTGCAAGTGTGAGATAGCCAACACGAAGCTGACACAATAAATCTACTCGCGAGAAAATTCCTTCAAGCACCGGAGCAACGAGTTGTGCTTGCTCAATGGTCAAATCAAGCCCCTGCAGCCAACCTTTGAGCTCATCAATTTGTAAAGCATAAACTTCTGCAATATTTTTTGAGCCTGACGGATGTGGCAGGGTGCATGCTAAAATTTGAGGAGAAAAGCGAGTCCCATTGCAAGCACTGCAAGTAACAAGTGTTGCTCCTTCTACTTGTTTTGCAGAAGTAATTGGCTCTTGCTTTTTGCCATTTTGAATGCATTTACCTAAGCCGTGGCATTGTGGGCATGCACCAATAGCACTATTGCTAGAAAAAGCCTTTGCTGTAAGCAATTCAAAACCCGGATAATCACAATTGAAGCATTTATTATGCTCCGAATAGCAAAGCTCCTGCTCCTCTTCTCCCTTTGGTGCACAAATGCAACGCATAGTGCCTTTGCCAATGCGCATTGCCAGTTCTACGGAATCTGTAACGCGATGACGTGCGCCCTCGCGAACTACAATGCGATCTACAACTGCCTCAATTGTTGCTGCTTCTTTTTTTGAAATATAATCAGACGCCTCTTCAAGCTCAATAATTTCGCCATTTATGCGAACACGTACAAAGCCCATCAATTCCGCATAACGAAGCGCTTCCTCAATCGCGCCTTTAGAGCCATCCTTCAACAATGGTGTCAAAATTGTAAGTCGCGTTCCTTCTGGTTTAGAGAGGAGTTCCTCAACAACTAGCTCTGGGCTTGTGCTTTTTAATAATTGTCCGCAGTTAGGACAATGCACTTCACCTAGCTTAGCAAATAGCACCTCAAAATAATCAGAAAGCTCTGTAATTGTGGCCAAAGTTGCACGAGCAGTTGGTTGAACTGAATTTTGCTCAATCGCAATTGCTGGGGCAAGGCCATCAACAGAATCTACGTCAGGGCGAGACAGATTGTTGAGATATTGTCGTGCAGCAGCAGGAAGACTCTCAAGATAACGGCGGCGACCTTCTGCAAAAATAGTATCAAATGCAAGCGTTGATTTACCAGAGCCAGAAACTCCAGTAATCACAGTAATTGCATTCTGAGGAATTTCCACAGAAACATTTTTCAGATTGTGCTCTCTAGCACCACGAATGATTATTTTTCCCATAATTGGCGGACTAAAGTCCGCTTCTCCGATATTAAAAAGTCCGCTTCTCCGATATTAATTTGGTTAGATTCGTTCATAGATTAGCTCAGGAGCTGTCAAAGGAGAAATAGAAAGCTTAACCGCATCACGTGCAGAAGAAATCAATGCCTTACCCTCTGCTTCTGATGCAGCATGAATGGTCATTAGCCTATCACCTGGCTTTACCTCAGTTCCCAGTTTAATTAAATTGCTTATACCAACACCGTAGTTGATAGAATCGGTTACTTGGCGACGTCCACCACCAAGTAGGAGTACCATACGTCCAATAGCATCAGCATCAATTGTTTCTACATAACCAGAAGCATCAGCACATACATCAAGCTTCACAGGTGCTTGAGGCATTAGCGAATAATCATCAACAATGCGAGCATCACCACCTTGTGCAATTACCATCTCTCTAAATTTTTGAAGAGCGGCACCACTTTCCAATGCTACTTCAAGCTTTGCTTTGGCTTCTTCAGGAGTTTCAGCCAGCTTTGCCAAAAGAACCATTTCCACAGCTAATGCCATTGTAAGCTCACGAATATCTGCTGGGCCTTTACCTTTGAGAACATCAATAGATTCCTCAATTTCAAGTGTGTTACCAATCTTCTCGCCAAGTGGAGAATCCATATTTGTCAGCAAGGCAACAATATTTCTACCCATTCCGCGTCCAATTGCTTGCATTGTCTTTGCAAGTATACGTGCATCATCCATGCTCTTCATAAAAGCACCGCGGCCACACTTAACATCAAGAACAAGTCCCGCAGCACCCTCTGCAAGCTTCTTGGACATAATGCTTGCAGAAATAAGTGGAATTGAAGGGACTGTACCAGTAACATCGCGCAATGCATAAAGCTTTTTATCTGCTGGTGCAAGGCGTGCTGTTTGTCCGATTATTGAGCAACCCACCTTTGCAAGAACATCTTGGAATTGTTCTGTTGTTAATTGTGTATTATAGCCAGGAATTGATTCAAGTTTATCAAGCGTACCACCTGTAATACCTAAACCACGCCCTGAAATCATTGGCACTACAACACCTACAGCAGCAACCAAAGGAGCAAGAGGTATTGATAATTTATCACCTACTCCGCCAGTAGAATGTTTATCTACAGAGAGGCTGCCATAATTAGAAAAATCAAGAACATCACCAGAACGCATCATAGCATCTGTCAGGGCAGTTACTTCATCAAAGGACATGCCTTTAAAGTATACAGCCATAAGGAATGCGGACATCTGATAATCAGGAATTTCTCCTTTTGAATATAAATCGATAAGCTCGCGGATATCTGCTTCTGAGATATGCCCGCCATCACGCTTTTTTTCAATAATCCATTGTGGCACCATAATAAGCCTCCTTTGTTAATGGATATATTTTACAATTTTTAGAAAATTGGCGCAAGCAATGATTTTGTTGTATAAGAGATTTGAAGGAGATATGGCAAAGTCTAAAAGCAAAAAACCACCGGCTTGTAGGCCAGTGGTTTTTTGTTATTTAATGTGCTTAAGCTTACATTGAGTATAAGAAGCGCTTAATCTTTAGAGTTGTTGTCTTCTCAAAAGGCTCCATGCGGAAAGCAAGCTTACGAGGGCGCTTATATGCTGATAGCTGGCTAACCATCTTCTGTACCTCTTCACGGCACTTTGCAATAATCTCCTCATCTGAACGAGCCTCAAATCCATCACGATGTGCTGCGAAGTAATCTAAATCAGGAACGATAATAGCACCAACGCGCTCAGCAGAATCGCCCTCCTCAGAATAACCTAAAACAAGAGACTCAAGAATCCATGGGCTAGTGTTAATTGCCATTTCAACCTCTTCAGGATAAATATTCTTACCCTCGCGATTTACAATCATACACTTTTTACGACCAGTAATTGTTATATAGCCATCATTGTCCATACGGCCCATATCACCAGTCATAAACCACTCGCCATCCATACATGCGGCAGTTGCTGCCTCATTTCGGAAGTAGCCCTTCATAACAACAGGTCCCTTAACCTGAATTTCGCCAACACCCTCTTCATTTTGATTATAAATACGGATCTGCAGGTTAGGCAATGCCTTACCGATAGTACCGATGCGAACATCTGTTTCAGGATTCAAAGCACAAATTGGAGCTGTTTCTGTTAGACCATAGCCCTCAAATGAAGAAATTCCTAATCTTCTATAGCCTTTAAGCATATCTGGATCAGAAGCAGCACCACCGCAGATAATCAGACGTAGACGACCACCTAGACCCTTGCAAACCTTTTTACCAACGACCTTACCAAGACCACACTTTAGCATCATCATTGCCAACTTATTCTTCTTAATCTTTGCCATAACACCATTGAGCATCTTTTCTGCCAATAGAGGAACAGCAAGAAGAATTGTAGGAGAAACCTCACGCATATTTTCTGCAACAGTACGTAGATTTTCAACAATACTAATCTCACAACGGCAACGAAGAGGAACTAGCAAGTTTGCAGAGAATGCGAATGCATGGTGCAAAGGAAGAACCAATAAGAAATTATCCCACTCATAAACCTTAAAGTACTTTAATGCACCTTCATCAAGCTGAGCAGTGAAATTTCCGTGAGTAAGCATAGCACCCTTTGGACGACCAGTTGTTCCTGATGTATAGATTATAGAAGTTACATCTGACTCAACTGGAACACTACGGTCAAAGAAAGAATCAGGTTGCATTGCCTTCTCTTGGCATTCATCATTTAGAATTGTAAAATCATGAATACGAACGCGACCTTCCTTTGTATCCTTACTTACTACTCCATCAAGTAGCACGATATGGCGAAGATCTGGAAGAGAATCCATTATCGCATTAAGTGTTGGCCAAATTCTACCACTTGCAAAAACTGCATGAACCTGTGCATCACGAAGGATATATGAAACCTCACCCTCCTGTAGGCGTGCATCAATTGGTACTACACGGCAACCAATTGAAGATAGACCTAAATATGTGATAATCCACTCAGGGCGATTTTCCATCATTAGGGCAACTGTTGTGCCATGCTTAGCACCTAGCTTATGGGCTGCTTCTGAAATTATACGAGAACGCTTATAAACATCGTTAAATGTCCATGAATGCCATGTACCTGCAGACTTCCATCTAACAAAAGTGCGAGTTGAAGCTTGAGCTGCAGCATCAAGTAGTAATGTACGAATAGTAGCCATAATTAAAATTCTCCATAAATTTTTGTTGTTTAAAAGCAATTCTTCTAGTAGGTCAGAAGAAATTCAAATTTTAGCACATTTTTTTTGAAAAAATCAATAAACAAATTTGAATTTTAACTAAACATGTGTTTCAAAACACACAATAAAATATCTGACTTTGTTCTATCTTATCTTGAAGATAATCAATAGAAATGTTGGTATTAGTATAAGCTGCAAAATCAAGAATCTGATTACAACTTGAACTTTACTCCACCCTTTTTCTTTTCGGCAATGATCATGCACTGGGCAACGAAATGCAAAAGCTATCAAATGATGCCAAGGTAAAGCCTTAATTTCCTCCTTTGTAGTAGGAACCTTCTTAACTCCCTTGCCTATTTTCTTTAATGCTCCAAGATAGCTTATCTTTATAAGGCCACAAATACCATCAAACAAAACTACTGGCATAACAGCAATTAAAATAAATGGATTTCCTGTAACCATAATTGTCAAACCCATAAGCATTCCAAGTCCACGGGAACCAGCATCTCCCATCAAAACAGCACTTGGTTCTGCATTATACCAGAGGTATGCAAGAAGAGCTCCAACAAAAGAAGATGTCATAATAGCCCACAAAGCACCATCAGGATTATGTGGCACGAGCAAATATGATGCAATCTTCTCATGGCCGACAATACCATATAGAATAATTGTTATCAATAGAAGAGAAATTACTGTCTGAGAACCAACCAGACCATCTATTCCATCTGAACAATTTGTTACATTCATTGATACTGCAATAATAAATGTAGCAATCATAGAATAAACAAACCATGGAACAGCTATAATTTCTTTTGAAAAAGGAATCCATAATTCTACACTCTTAAAGCCACACAAAACAAGGCTAGCAATAAAAGATACAATTATATCTAAAATCAGCTTCTTTTTTCTTCCCCATGGCTTTATTGCTTTATCATCAAGAAAACCACAAAGCATTGCCAAATAGACACATCCAACACTTAGCCATTCCTTACTAATAAGAAAACCAAACCCTTTGCAACTAATAATACCATCAGCATCAAAACAAGCTTGATGGGTAGAAGGGAAAATAGGTAGCACCAGAACTAGAACAGGCAAAACAGCCAAGAAAAATATTACACCGGCACCAGTAGGCTTACCTTCCGATTGTTTTCCATCAGGAGTGAGTGCCTTACCCCTATCACGAGGTAAACGGTTCCACAATCTTGGTAACAAAATAAAACTTAAAGATAATGCCAAGGCCGCACCAATACAAATTAAAACAAGGTGAGAGCCAAACATACGAAGTGGACCAAGTCCACTGATTTCGGAAAGATTCTTTAATAGATACAACATGGCAAAACAAAAATTAAAATCGTAGAGAATAAAAAAATATATGCAAAATATTTTTTAGATTCAAATGCATATATTTAAGAGAAAAAAATGGCACCCCAAGCTGGGCTCGAACCAGCGACCTACTGCTTAGAAGGCAGTTGCTCTGTCCAACTGAGCTATTGGGGTGCAAATACGGGTATATATATTATGTTTTTTTGAAAAATATCTCAAGAAAAAAATCAACCTTTATAAAGAATTCATTGATTTTTTTGGTAAAGACAAGCAAAACATGTGAAAATACCGTCAAGCATGGCAATCACAACAACAAAAAACTACAAGTAAAAAAACTACTCGGTATACAACAAAAATGAGCTAGGAATTAAAAATTCTGTCGCCAGCATCACCTAATCCTGGAAGAATATACTTCTTCTCATTCAAGCATCTGTCAATCACAGCTGTATAGATATTTACATCAGGATGCTGTGTCTGCATATACTCTATTCCCTCTGGACAAGAAATTAAGCATGCCAAAATAATACGCTTGTAGCCCTTTGCTTTGATATTTGCTACAGCTGCAGCTGAAGAACCACCTGTTGCAAGCATTGGGTCTATTACAATTGCAATAGAATCTGCCTCTGGCTCAGGAATATTGCTATAATACTCTATTGGTTGAGCGGTTTCATGGTCGCGACACATACCCAAAAAGCCTACTCGTGCTGTTGGCACCAGCTTTGTTGCTGCATCAAGCATACCTACGCCTGCTCGCAAAATTGGAATAAAGATAATTGGTGCTCCCAGCTCTTCACACTCTGCCACCTCAAGAGGAGTTTCCACAGCAACCTTGCGTGTTGGCATTTCGCGTAATGCTTCAAAAACAACAAATTCAGCCAGTTCACTTGCCAATCTGCGAAATTCCTCTGATGGAGTTGCTTTGTCACGTAGCTTTGCCAGCTTATGAGAAACTAATGGATGCTTTACCTCTTTATACATAATTCTTTCCTCCAAAATTGCTTTTTATAGCTTGGTATTTGCAAATGCTTTGCCCACACACTCACCTATTGCATGGTAAGTGTGATTCATTGGATCGTATGTTATTGGATTAAGCTTTGCAATATCCAACTTTCCATCCTCATTAAAAACACGCTCTTCTGCTGCTACATTTACAATGCGTCCTATCAGACGACAGCTAGGTGCATCATAAGAAATTACTTCGCACTCCAAAACCATTGGTAATTCAGCAAATATTGGAGCATCAACAAAGCTGCTCTTCTCTACTGTCCAGCCTGTCTTTTCTACCTTTGCGGAATCCTTGTTTCCGGAAACTATGCCCACAAAATCAGCTGCCTTCATATTGGCGACATCTGCAATGCCTACAGTAAAGCCTTTGTGCACTTCAAGATTCTTTGCGGTCTTGTGTTCGTCACTAATACAAATTGTAATCTCTGTTTCTTCGCTAATGCCACCCCATGCAGCTGTCATTGCATTAGCTACACCATTCTCATCATAAGTTCCAACAACCAATACTGGCATTGGATATAAAATTGCCTTTGCACCAAGATTCTTTTTCATGAACACCCTCCCCCCTAAAAAATTATTGTTCAGCAGCCAATTTACCTGAAGCTAATGCCCAAGTAATATTGTAGCCACCACATGGAGCATCTACATCAACTAATTCTCCCGTGATGTATAATCCTTTGATTGTCTTTGATTCAAGAGTAAATGGATCAAGCTCCTTGATTGATACACCACCATGAGTAACCATTGCACTCTCCCAATCACCTAGTCCAGTAATTGTAAGCTTAGTTCCACAGCATAGCTCTGCAAGGCGCTCTGTCATTCCACGATTAAAATGAGCAACAATTGTATCTGCCTCAAGCCCTGCTTGTTTACACAATGCTTTAGCCAATGCTTTTGGCAAATATTTTGATAGCAAATTATTTACTTGGCTTGTACCATAAGGGCGACGCCAAGAGTCGAACAAATCAATCCAATCTTGGAGCAGCATATCAGCAATGTATGAAAGCTTTAGGATATATGGCTCCTTTGACTTTGCAAAGCGTGAAGCGATTTGTCCTGAATAAGCAAGTGCAGCAGGGCCACTGACACCTGTATGAGTAAATAAAATTGCACCAGAAAGAGGCTCTACACCTTTTGCAGAAAGCAATGCATTTGGACAAGAAATTCCTGATAGCTCTGCAAGCCATTTCTCTCTTATAAAAATAGGAGCCAATGCTGGCATCAATGGTGTAATTTTTATTCCGTGCTTAGAAAGCATTTCATATGCGGCACCAGTAGAACCAAATGCGCGACGACACTTTCCGCCAGTACAAAAGATAACTTTATCTGCGTTAAACACCTTGCCACTGGCTGTCTTTACGCCCACAACATGATTATCTTCAACAAGAAGCTCAGTAACTTCACAATCATATACGAAAGAGGCATTCTTCTCTGCTGCTGAATATAATGCACCAACAATATCTGTAGCCTTACCAGACTCTGGGAAGATGCATCCATCCTCCTCTACTATGGTTTGTACGCCATTTTGTGAGAGCAGCTCACAAATATCCTCAGGAGTAAATTGAGAAAGAGCAGGCTCTACAAAGCGATCTCGCTTACCAAATGTAGCCATCAGCTCATCAATTGTGGCAGAGTGTGTCACATTGCAGCGTCCACCACCTGTTGCAAGCAGCTTACGAGCTGGCTGTGAAAGCTGCTCAAAAACTAGCGTTCTGCCAGCCTTAGAGAAAATTGCTGCAGCTAAGCCTGCAGCACCAGCTCCCACAATCAGTGTTGTTCCCATAACGATTAGAAATAGAGATCACGCTCACCAGCGCAAATGCGGTTGTAGCGTTCTAATACATTTGGATAGAACAGAGGATATGTTTCCTCAATAGCCTTAAGCTCCTGCTGAATTACAGGCTCGCAAATCTTAACACTCTCTGGAGAAGCAAAATCATCCAACCACTCGCGATAAGTAAGCACAGCATTAATCTTGCAGAATGTGCCTTCCTTACCAGTCTTCAATGCATCCATGATGCAACCACCTGTACGGCCACAACGATAGCCAGCTGTACAGAATGAAGTGATGATGCCCTTACGAGCCAAATCTACAATCATCTGCTCCAAAGTGCGAGGATCGCCAAGCATAAACTGCTGCTCATCCATCTTCTGAGTTGTGTTGCGTTGTGAATAACCACCGATATCAATGCGAGTAGATGCATCCATCTGAGTGATACCCAAATCTAAGCAGCGATCACGTAGCTCAGCTGTTTCACGTGCAGTAACAATAAGACCAGTATATGGTACAGACAAACGAAGCACTGTAACTGCGTGGATAAAATTATCATCTGTAAATGTGCTTGGAGAATTTGCTACATCTGAACCACTGGCAGCATGCATACGAGGTACTGAGAATGTATGAGGTCCAATACCAACAAAGCGCTCCAACTCGCGAGCATGTGTTATAAGACCCATCACCTCAAAGCGCCAATCTGGCTGCAAGCCGAATAGTACACCCAAGCCAACATCATCAATGCCTGCATCAAAAGCACGATGCATACATGTCAAACGCCAGCCATAATCACCCTTAACAGTATCTGCTGGGTGCATCTGAGCATAAACCTTGTGATTGTATGTCTCCTGGAATACCTGGAAAGTACCGATACCAGCCTGTTGAACAATCTTCAAATCATCAATAGAAAGCGGTGCAGCATTAACATTGATACGGCGAACATTGCTATTACCATGACGTGTCTTTACATTAACTGAATAGATTGCATCAAGGCTTTCTGCAATAAATTCAGCACCTGTCATTGGGTGCTCACCATAAACAGCCATCACGCGCTTATGACCATGTATACCTGTCATTGCCTCAGCTTCTGCCTTAATTTCATCCATTGTAAGGCAGCGGCGCTTCTGGTTTGGATTATCTGCACTAAAGCCACAGTAGCGGCAACGATTAATGCAATGGCTTGAGATATACATTGGAGCAAAGGTAACAATACGATTATCGTATACCTTATGCTTAATTGCATTAGCTGTCTCTTCCATTTCCTTGCGAAGCTCTGGATCTGTTACATAAAGCAATGCAGCAGTTTCCTCTGGCTCCAGTGTTTCAACAGCTAAAGACTTTGCTAAAATATCGCGAATGCGAGCTGGATCTGTATTCTTCTTACCAGCCTCTAGCTGGCGCATAATTAGCTCGTCATCAATAAAGTCGCGACCATTTGTGTAGTAGCGCGTAATTTCATCGCGCTTAATCATTTTATCTAATAAATTTTGCTTTGATGTATCCATAATTCACTCCTTGGGTTCAGAACATTCCTTACCTCAGAAAATTTGAGACATTATACCATATATTGCGCGTAAGAAACAAGCACGTAAGAATTAAATTTAGTGAAAAGGTAATAGTGAATAGTGAATAATTTAGGTAAATGATTAGGTAATAGTGAATAGGTAATAGTGAATAGTGAATAACGAATAATTTAGGTAAAGATTAGACAAATAAAATAAATTTGTCCTCAAGGTCTCCTGTGTCCCCAATGTCCCATAACGCTCAAATTTTATATTCGCGCTAACGCTTCCGTCCAGGACGATTAGACGGTTAGACGGTTGTACGACCCCTAGACAATTAGACGATTAGACTACCACCGCCAGACGATTAGACAGATAGACGTGAGACTCCATCCTCGCGTTGACACGCGCTCTGGGACATGAGACATGAGACGAGAGACGAGACCCGTATGACGATAGACGTTAGACGTTGAGACTCCAATTAAATCTAATGAATAGATAGTAGTGAATAGTGAATAATTTAGGTAAAAGATAGAAATAAAATAAATTAGTCCTCAAGGTCCCCTAAGCGCTCAAAATTTTATATTCGCGCTAACGCTTCCGTTCAGGACGATTAGACGGTTAGACGATTGAACGACGAGAGACGTTAGACAACCTTTCCCGTCCAGACGGTTAGACGATTAGACGAGAGACTCAGCCACTTCCGCGTTGACACGCGTCCTTTCTTGCGTTGACACGCTCCCACCTGCATTGACATGCATTGGACATGAGACGAGAGACATGAGACGAGAGACACGGACATTAGACC
>JAGCJJ010000085.1 GCA_017648065.1 Kiritimatiellia bacterium
AGTGAAGGATTTTTCAATGCTAAATTCAATTCAATCATTTGATGCGTATAGTGTTGTAATCCTTGCAAATGTTCCTCGTATGTCTGATGAAGTGTATAATACACTTGCAAGCTATGTTGCTCGTGGTGGTGGTCTATTGGTATTCCCAGGAGCAAGAGCAGATAAGGAACAATATAACAATTGGCTTTATAATGGAAAGAGTGTTCTTCCAATTAAGTTAGGTGAGTGGAAGCAACCAGATACAGTTGCTGTACTTCGTGATGCAGAAAAATCATCAGAAGCAAATACTGCAGATGGTCAAGTGCTTAAGGCAGAGCCTGCACATATTGATCCGTTCTCTTTCTCGCACGATGCACTACGCAAGCTTCGCTATCGTAACGATTTGATGGCTGTTGCTCCATTATTGTATTGGGAGTTGGATGAAGGAATGTCTGGTGAAACTTATGTGGCTGGTCGTTTCAATAACCACAAGCCATTTGTAGCCATTAAGCAGCTAGAGCGTGGTACAGTTGCATTAAGTGCTATCCCATTTGATATTTCTGTTTCAGATATTGTTGCAAAGAAGACATTCGTGCCAATGGTTCATGAGCTTGTTTATCATCTTGCTCGCCCAATATCTCCGGAACTTAATACAATCCCAAGTGATTCTGCAACATTGTTGTTAACTCCTCAGTTAACAACTTCAACTAATGAAGCTGATGGTTCTGGTAATGAGGGTTTGGTTGGTCAGTATTATAAGACTAAAGATTTCACAGGTATGCCTATTAAGAAAGTTGATAAGAAAATTCAATTTTATTGGGGTGAAAATGTGCCGTTGCCTGGCATTCCTGCTGACTATTTCTCAATCGAATGGATTGGTTCTATCATTCCACCAGAAACTAATCAATATTCATTTAAGTTGAAAGCAGACGATTATGCAACACTTCTTCTACGTAATGAAGATGGTGAGTTTACCGAAGTTGTAAGTGTAAATTGCGGTGAGAAGGAAAGTTCTTCAATCTTTATGAAGCAAGGAGTTGCATATCCTATTCGTATTAAATATTCTGAGGTTAATCAGGGAGCACAAATCCAATTTGAATGGAGAAAGAGTGGAGATCATTATAAGGTCGTAGAATCTTCATACTTGTCACCAACCGCTGTTCGTGGTGCTGGTATGGGTGATATTGTTCAAGTTAAAGACCCATTTGGTGATGTTTTCCATGCAGAGATTTATCATAGTGATAATGGAATGGTTCTTGGCATTTCACGTAGTTTAATGCCTGGTATCTACACAGTAAATATCCCAGATACTATTAAGACATATTTAGGTTCTATTGTTACAGAAGAAAATACTGTTGTATTCTCTGTAGCTGCTGGTGTATCAGAAAGCCACATGGAAGCTATCAGTCTAGATCAAACTGAACTTTTGACAAATTATATTGTTCTCTCTGTTGCACACAAAGAAGAGGATGTTCTTAAGGCTATACATGGTCAAGCATTTGGTAAAGAAATTTGGCGTGTTCTTGCTTTCGCAGCATTCTTATTCCTAATTGCAGAGGTTATCTTGACCCGCTGGATTGCAATTCAACGCCGCACAGGTGAGAAGATTGATGTTGAATTTAAGAACGATAAGCTTCAGGCGACCGATTCGTTTAAGGAAAATCTAAAGAAGGTTCGCTCTAAGGAGATTTGATTTTATGGAACAGAATTTTACACGACCAGACTTACTGCCTATTACAGTGCCTGATTTTGTCCTATGGCTTCTTGCTTTAGGCGGAATCGCACTATGGGTTGTTTCTCATATTTGGCTCAAGCGCCGAAAGGATAGCTTCAGACCAAGGAATCGTTACTTGATGGTATTCCCAATCGCAACAGTAGCATCTTGGGCGGTTATTCAATGCTTGGGAAGATATTTCTTTCTTGCATGTTATTTCCATGTATTTTTCTTAGCATTACTTTCAGCTGCTTCTATTGAAGGTGTTGCATTGCTATATGAGCATGAACGTAAGAGCTTAAAGCCAAGAGTTGGCCTTCAGCTAGTTAGTTGCCGAATTGCTTCTCTTGTGATTTTGCTGTTTGTATTGTTACAGCCAATTCTTGTAGGAGAAAATCATCGTGTTATCCGCAGAACTGTCGCTGTATTGGTTGACGATTCTGATTCAATGAATTTTATAGATCAGCAATGGACAGATGAGCAAAAGCTTGAGATTGCTTCTGCGATTGGACTTATTGAAGTAGAAGGAGAGAGCCTACGTGATTTCTCCAAGAAAATAAACAAAATCTTTAATCAACTTGGTCCATATCGTCAGATGCTTTCTGTCTCAGGTGGTGAGAAGACCGTTGATGCAACAGAGCTTAAAAAGATATTAGATGAGCTTTTGGCTGAATTGCAGCGTGCATCAAAGCTATGCGATGAAAATGTTTCTAAACTAAATAAGCAAAAGAACGCACAGAGAATTGACAATATTACACGAGTTCATAATCACATCAAGGCTCGTCTAATACCTCAATTTACTGCAATAAAGACATCACTTGAGGATAGATCTGCACAGTTAGTTCCACAAATGACAGCAGCAATGCAAGCATTTGAACAGGGACTTCCTCTAATGAAGAATATTGACTTGGTGATGGATTTTGTTCATTTTGACACACTATCAGAAGATGAACAGTCAAATATTTTATTTGCAGTAGAAACAACTCGTTCAGAAATCGTTCGTAAGGTTATCGGAATGGGTGGCAAGGAATCCGCAATAAATAAGCTTGCATCAAAGTACGATGTCGCAATTTATCGTTTTGGTTCTGCTACTAAGGCATTACCAGCATATCGCCACCTTTCTGAATTTGGTGATTTGCCTGCTGGTGAGCAGGTAACTGAGATAGACGAGAATGTGCTAAAATCATTCCGCTCAACAACAAATATATCTAAAGCAATCGAAACTTTGTTGAAAGAGATTCCTACAGAGGAATTGGCAGGAATTTTGATTTTCTCAGATGGTCGCTATACAGCCGAGGTTGGTATTGATTCTCTTACCCGTAAACTAGGTGGCTTAGAAATTCCAATTTCAACAGTTGTTGTCGGTGGTACAATTGCACCTTTTGATGTTGCAATCGCAGCAGTAAATTCTCCTGAATCTGTCTTCCTTGGTGATAAGATTCGATTCTCTGTTCAGATTAATGCAACAGGTGCACGCTTAAAGGAATCAAAGGTTAGCTTGCTTCTTGATGACACTGTAATTGACAGTAAGAATTTTACTGTTGGTTCCGATGATTGGAGCAGTGAATTCAGATTTACACACTTACCAGAAAAGCATGGTGTTTTACGTTATAAGGTTGTTGTTGATGGTTTGGATAATGAAGAGTTTCCAGATAATAATGAGCAAATCGTAGATATCTCTGTTTCAGATGATAGAACTTTCGTGCTTCTTGTTGATGATAGACCACGCTGGGAATTCCGTTACTTGCGTAACCTTTTCTATGGTCGTGATAAGTCTGTGCATCTTCAGGAATTGCTAATCAATCCAGATAAGGTTCAAGGCTCTGTAATTAAGAAGCCAGCAGCATCTACAAGCCGTAAGTTCGGTGATTCTGAGTCAGGTTCTCTCCCTGTATCAAGAGAAGAATGGCGTAAGTTTGATGTTATTATCCTTGGTGATTTGCCTCCAAGTGTATTGACAGATCGCGTAGTAGAGGAATTAAAGTATTGCGTTAAAGAGCGTGGTGCATTGCTTGTATTTATTGCAGGTAGAAATAACTTTCCTCATAAGTTTGCTACAACGTCTGCTATCAGTGAATTGATTCCTGTTGAGTATACACAAGATAGTATCATCCATAATGCAAGCCCAGAGTCCAGCTACCAATTTACGCTGACACCATCAGGTCGTGGTCACCAGGTAATGAGTCAGTCTTCTTCTTCTGCAGAAAATGAAGAAATTTGGTCAGACTTACCTGAGTTCTCTTGGCGTTTCCCTGTAAATGGAATTAAGCCTGGTGCTGAGGTTTTAGCTTATGCTCGTTCAAAGGATTTTGACCAACAAAACTTTACAAGCTCTCTTGCAACGGCTGCGACAGATAACCCTGAAGAGGTAATCCGTCGTCTTGATGAGCTACGTAAAGAGCAGGAGCGTAATTCACTTATTGTTTCTCGTTCTCTTGGACGTGGTAAGGTGCTAATGCTTAATACAGATAATACATGGCGTCTTCGTTACCGCGTAGGTGATACACGTCATCACCGTTTCTGGGGTCAGGTTCTACGCTGGGGCGCTGGTGAAAAGCTACGTGCTGGTAACACATTTGTACGTCTAGGTACAGACCAGTTACGTTATGCTCCAGATGAGAAGATTAAGGTATTTGCTCGTATTGTTGATAGCCAGTATAATACCATCAGTGGCTTATCTCCTGATATTCAGATATTCAATGAGCAAGGAATAGAAATAGGTGGCTATTCTCTAAAATATCGTGAAGATTCAAATGGTTTTTATGAAATCGAATTACCAGAGATTTCTCAGGCAGGTGTATATGAAGTTAAGCTCACTTGTCCAAAAGCAGAAAGAAATCTTGGTGGTAATTTCCCTCAGTCATTGAGCACAAAGTTTGTTGTGGTTACTGCAAAGCAGCCAGTTGAATTTGTTAATATAACAGAAAGTACCGTTTCTCCAAAACTAATGGCACAAATGACAAAAGGTGATTTGCTTTCTCCTCTTGATTTTATAAATATGGACCATGATTATGGCGAAGGAAATAAGACATTAGTTGAACGCTCAGAGCTTTATCTATGGGATTCATGGTTTTTGTTTGTGATTGTTATTGCATGTTTAACCTGCGAGTGGATATTGCGT
This sequence comes from Kiritimatiellia bacterium, assembly GCA_017648065.1. GTDB lineage: Bacteria > Verrucomicrobiota > Kiritimatiellia > RFP12 > UBA3636 > RGIG990. Next base: position 4,815 of record JAGCJJ010000085.1, read on the forward strand.
AAGCGTGCTGGAATAGCATAATTTTTTGCATAGCATTTTATTCTTAGGAGTATAATTTTATGAATTTCAAGTTTTTCAAGAGAAATAAGCCTCAGCTATTGAGTGATAAGATAGCACCAATCAGCTTTGAGAATTTGCCAAACGAAATTGCTAGCAAACTCAAGCAATCTGTTGCTCGCGTACGTCGTATTATTTGGGTGCGTGGTTTAGCAGCTACACTAGCAACTTTATTTATTGCATTGATTCTAATTATGGCAATTGATGCAATGGTAGTTATTGTTAATCCATTTATTCGTTGGGGCCTTTGGGTAATTGGTGTTGTAGCTGTTTCTTTCACAGCTCGTACAATGATTTATAAGCCATTGTCAAAACCATTTACACCACGCAGAATTGCTGCTCTTATTGAACAGAACCACCCTGAACTAGAAGAGCGCCTTTCAACTGTTGTTGAACTTCTTGCAACTCCTGATGCTGTTCAAGAAGCATCAGCACGCTTCCTTGAGGTATTGACAGATGCAGCTATTGCTGATATCAAAACAGTTACTCCTCGTAAGGAATTTACTACAAAGACAGTTAAACCACGTGCAATTCTTGCTCTTGTAACAGGTGGCTTGATTTTAATTCTTTTCTTGATCTTCCCATCATCAATGGGACGTTTGTTAACACGTGCAATCATCCCATCTGCTGAGGTTGATAATATTTATGCGGATAACCTACGCGTTGCTCCAGGTAATAAGGTAGTTTTGATTGGTGATTCTCTAAATGTTGACCTTGCAATTACAGGTGGTTTCCCAGGAACTGCTTATATTGGCACAAAAGCTCCAGATCGTAGAGAAACCCGTGAGCGTATGAGCCAAACAAGCACCACAACAGAAGGTGAAGAAAAAGTTCGCTACTATCAATATTTCTTCCCATCAATTCAAGAGGATTTCAAATATCGCGTATTATGTGGAAGCGCGGTAACTCGTTTTTATGATGTTAAAGCAGTGCCTCAGCCAGCATATACAAATATTCAGATTAGCTATCAGTATCCTTCATATACAGGTCGTGGTATTGTTCCACTAGAGCCAGGTAGCATGGATATTTCTGCAATTCCTGGTACAACTGTTTTAGTTGATGTAATGCCAAATCGTGAGCTTGATGGTAAAATTGTTTTACCAAATGAAGTTGAATATACAGGCTTTGACGATGGAGAAGGGAAAATATCTTTTGACTTCTTGCTGAATGAAGAAATTCAAGGTCAGTGGGCTGTAATTCTTTCTGATGAATACGGCTTCTCTAACAAAGTTAATTATGCTTCTATCCAAGTAGTTCAAGATAAAGAGCCAACAATTACAATTACTGAGCCAGAATCTCAATCATTTGAATTGCCAGATTTTGGTAAGTTGCCATTTAGTTTTGTAGCTAAAGATGATTTTGGTTTCTCAGCTATTGAATTACACCTAGCATTAAACGAAGAGGGTTCATTTACAAAACTTCTTGATCTAAAGGCAGAAGAAGTTGAATATGGTGTATGGACAGGCTTTGATGCTTTGGAGCTACAGCGCATTAACATTCATGGAGCAAAGACTGTACGCTTGCAGCTCATAGCAAAGGATAATTTGCCAGAATCTATGGGCGGACCACAAATTGGTAAGAGCCAAATCATCACAATTTCTGTTGAGCGTAATGCTACATCGTTTGCAGGTCAAGAGATTGCTCGTCAGCATGAGAAAATTAATATGTCACTTAAGCAGGTGATTACACGCCTACAGCAATCACAACGCCTAGCTGGTGAAGCAGCTGACCTAACACGCCAAAATAAGAATAGTGAAGGTTATCATGAGAAATATTTGAATAAACTCAGAGAAGCTGATTTTGAGGTTGTAACTTCTATTGATATTATGAATCAGCTTGCAACTGAGCTTTCTGAATCTTTGTATAATCCAATGAGTGACGAGGTAAATCTTGTTATTATGGATCATATTGAGCCATGTCATGATGAATTTGAAGAGTGTGTAACATTAAGTGCTGATGAAATCAATACAAAGGCTCGTACAATTCGCGATAAGAATCTAAAGGAAGCAATTGATGCAGTTAAGGCTCTTGAGAAGCTTATTGCTGAGCATACAAAGGAACTTCAGCGCTTAGAGAAAATCAATGATTTTGCAGAGAAGGAAGAGTTGCTTGCAGAATTGATTGAAGAAGGTAAGCTAACACCAGAAGAAATTGCTCAGATGCAGCAAGAGATACTTGATGAGTTTAATAGAGAGTTTGGCGAAGATTTAAAGAACTCTTTCGACGATGAGAAGAAGAAGCTAGAAGATTTGAAGAAGGAGCTTGATGCTCTTTCTGATAAGCAGGATGAGCTTCGCAAGAATGTAGAAAAGCTTGATAGCGAGAATAAAGAAGAGCGCGAAAAGGCAGAGAAAGCCATCAAGGAAAAGACTGGTGGCGATATGCAAGAGAAGTCTATGGAAGAGCGCGTTTCTGAATTAGAAAAGCAAATTGCAGAGGAAATTAAGAAGGCTTCTGACCAAATCCAAGAGATGGCTGAAAAGGCAACACAGGATGAAAAGGGTCTAAAGAAAGAAGAATCAGATGGTGAAAAGGATCCATCCAATCAAGATAAGCAAGACCAGAATCAAGATGGTCAGAATCAAGATTCAGAAAAATCTGAGAATGAATCTTCTCAAGATAAACAACAATCTGATTCCGAGCAAAATCCTCAAATGCCATCAGAATCACTAGACGATGCTAAGCAGAAGAATGAAGAGGCATATCAAGAGGCACAAGAGGCTATTGAAAATGCTATGAAGGGCGATAATAAAGAAGCAGCTGAAAATATGGAGAATGTTTCAGATATGCTAAAGCAGGCTCAAGAGCAGGTTGATAAGGCAAGTGAAGCTTACGATAAGCTAGCATCTCAAGAGCTTGGTCAAAAGGATCAAGAGTTAAGCGATTTGTATGATATGCGCTCAGAAATGGAGAATGCTCTAGAGTCTGCATTAGAAGCTGCAGAGCAGATGCAGGGTGATCCTAATGCACAGCGTGATTGGGAAGGTGACCCACAAAACCCAGAGAACGCAGAGCAGATGGAAGGCGATCCTAATGCACAGCGTGATTGGGAAGGTGATCCACAAAACCCAGAGAATGCAGAGCAGATGGAAGGTGATCCTAACGCACAACGTGATTGGGAAGGCGACCCTCAAAATCCAGAGAACGCAGAGCAAATGGAAGGCGATCCAAATGCTCAGCGAGAGTGGGATGGCGAACCTATGAATCCAGAGAATGCTCAGCAGATGGAAGGTGATCCTAATGCTCAGCGTGAATGGGATGGTCAGACTATGGACCAGCAAAACATGGAGCAGCAACAGGGCGAATGGAATAAAGACCAAAATAGCCAGTGGGATGGCCAGACTATGGATCAGGAAAACATGCAGCAACAACAAGGCGAATGGAATAAAGATCAAAATAGTCAGTGGGATGGCAAAAAGAATGGTGAAGAGATGCAGCAACAGCAGCAGGGCCAGCAGCAGCAACAGCAGCAGGGTGACCAGCAGCAACAGCAGCAAGGCCAGCAGCAACAGCAGCAAGGCCAGCAGCAACAACAGC
>JAGCJJ010000086.1 GCA_017648065.1 Kiritimatiellia bacterium
TCCAATTTAATCTAGTTAATAGGTAATAGTGAATAGTGAATAATTTAGGTGAAAGATTAGACAAATAAAATAAATTTGTCCCCAAGGTCTCCTGTGTCCCCATTGTCCCCTAAGCGCTTAAACATTTTATTTCCGCGCTAACAAATTGAATTTAGGTAATAGTGAATAGTGAATAGTGAATAATTTAGGTGAAAGATTAGACAAATAAAAATTTTGCTCTCTAGTTTAAATGGAGACATTGAGACGAGAGACACGGACATTAGACCCAAAGACAATTAGACGTTGAACAGACAATTAGACGTTTCGACGATAAGACTTTTTTATTTCTATTCTTTACCTTATCTATTCACTATTACCTATTCACTATTACCTATTACCTAACTTATTCACTATTCACTAATTCCGCGATAGCCAAAATCTTGTCAATCCTGTAAAAAATAACAGTTTTATCGTCCAAGATGGTGTTGCTAACGTGATGGTTATCTTTTTGATGTGATGTCATTTGTTGAAATTAGGATTATCTAATTGACAAAGTGTTGCTTGTAAGGGTAAAATTATAGGCAAAAATAAATAATTAGTTGGATTTGTAATCCGTGATAGGTGACTTATGAGAAAAAAGATAATTTTTTTGGTTTTTGTTGTTGCAATAATTGCTGGCGTGGTTGTGTATACACGTGGTGATAAGGATAATGCTTTAGATAAGGTAATTTTACATAAGGTTACTAAAGAACCTCTCGTAATCAATGTGTCAGAGGCTGGTTCTATTAAACCACAGGAGCAAATTATTATCAAAAGTGAGGTTGAGGGTCGCCGTTCAATCATCTATTTGATTAAAGAGGGTACTTATGTAAGAAAAGGTGATTTGTTAGTAGAGTTGGATGTTTCTGAGCTTGAAACAAAACGTGCAGATCAAGAGATAGTTGTTGAAAATGCTGAAGCAGGTAAGCTTGTTAAAGCAGATGACTTGGTTGTTGCTCAAAATCAGGCAAAGGCAGATGTTGAACTTGCAGAATTGAAGGTTCGCTTTGCTAAAGAGGATTTACAAAAGTATATTGAGGGTGAATATCCAAATAATCTATCTGAGGCGGAAGGTAAAATTAAGCTTGCAGAGGAGGAGCTTGAGCGCGCTAAGGATAAGATGGAATGGTCAAAGAAGCTTTATGATGAAAAATATCTTTCTGAAACAGAAATGCGCGGTGATGAGCTTGCTTGGAAGCGTTCTGAATTAAATTTGCAGACAGCAAAGGGAAATCTTGAACTACTGAAAAATTATACATATAAGCGCCAAGTTGCTCAGTTAGAAAGTGATCTTTCTCAGGCAGAGATGTCGTTGGAGCGTACAAAACGCAAGGCAAGTGCAAGCGTAAACTCTGCTGAGGCAACTCTACGTGCTAAGGAGCTGGAATATACCAGACAGCTAGAGCGTCTTAAGCATTATGAGAAGCAGATTGGTAATGCAAAAATTTATGCTCCGATGGATGGCCTTGTAATTTATGCAACCAGTGCTAATAATCGTTGGGGAAATAAGACACCGCTTGCTGAAGGTACTGAGGTTTGGGAGCGTAATGAGCTTATTTATCTTCCTACTGCATCTTCATTCCAAGCAGAGGTTGAGGTTCATGAAAGTAATTTGAAAAAGATTGTGCCAGGACAAAAAGCTCGCATTCGTGTAGATGCTTATAAGTCAAAGATTTTCTATGGCGTTGTTTCATATGTTTCTCCTTTGCCAGATGCTCAAAAGATGTGGCAAAATCCTGATTTGAAGGTTTATAGAACTATTATTAAATTAGCAGAAGGTGGCGATGTATTGAAATCTGGTATGAACTGCGTCGCAGATATCATTGTAGACCAATTTGAAGAAACAATTTCAATTCCTATTCAGTGCCTTGTTAAGGAAAAAGGTAAGAGCGTGGTTTATGTTGTTGATTCCGAAGGTAAACAGGAGCGTCGCGTTGTAGAGGTAGGACAAGATAATAATCGCTTCATTCAAATTAAGTCTGGATTAAAAGAAGGCGAGATGGTAATGGAAAATCCTCCTCTGTCAAATTCAGAATCTGATGAGACTAAAAAGGTTGTAGAAGAAGATGATTCTACGAAGGAGCTTAAAGAAAAAATAACCAAAGAGCATGAGGCTCGCAGAGCAAAATTTAATAAGTCAGCATCAGGAGTTCCTGGGCTATCAGCTGCTACAAATGCAGTTAATGATGCTCCTGTTTCTACACTAAAGGAAGAACAGAAAAAGACAAATGATGTAGTAAATGCATCTGCTGTGTCAAGTGTTGTAGCTGTCCAAAAAACAACTTTGGAGCAATAATTTATGATGGAGATTAATCCCACACGAGATTATGCTGTAAAGTTTGAAAATTTGTCCAAGCATTATGATTTGGGAGGACAAATTGTTCGAGCATTGGATGGTGTTACAGCATGCTTTGAAAAAGGCAGCTTTTGGGCTATTATGGGTGCCAGCGGCTCAGGTAAGAGCACAATGCTTAATATTTTGGGCTGTTTGGATAGACCTACAGGTGGTCATTATTATCTTGATGGTAAGGATGTTTCTTGCTTGGGGGATGAAGAACTAAGTGATATTCGTCTAAATTATTTAGGCTTTATTTTTCAAAGCTTTAATTTGATCCCTCAGTTGACGGTGGCAGAGAATATTTCTCTACCTCTTTACTACAAAGGCTTTTCTGAGGAATTTTGTATGGAAAAGGCAAAGGAAATGGCTGAGATTGTTGGTCTTTCTAATCGTCTTGGACATAAACCTATGCAGCTATCTGGCGGACAGCAGCAGCGCGTGGCAATTGCACGTGCACTTTCTACTGACCCAGTAGTGTTGTTGGCTGACGAACCAACAGGTAACCTGGACTCTGCCACAAGTATTGAGATTATGAAGCTTTTGACAGAGATGAATAATTTGGGAAAGACAGTTATTATGGTTACGCATGAGCCAGATATTGCTGAATTTGCTAAGCATCGTTTGATTATGAAAGATGGTAAAATAGATAGGATTGACTAAGCCATGATAAAAGTTACCTATGTTTCATTAAAGCGAAATGTTCGACTTGGTGTAAAAAATTTATTGCTTCATAAGCTTCGTTCTATTTTAACGATGCTTGGCTTGGTTTTTGGTGTTGGCAGTGTGATTGCTATGCTTGCGATTGGTGAGGGAGCAAGTGAAGAAGCATTGGAAAGAATCAGAATGCTTGGTAGCAAGAATATTATTATTACATCAACTAAGCCTGCAGTTGAAAGCTCAAAGGTTAATAATGATGTACGTTTAAGTGTATATGGCTTGCTCTATAATGACTACCTTTGTATGGATGAAACAATTCCTACTATTTCAAAGGTTGTGCCAGTTAAGTCAATGGAAAAGATTGCTCGATTTAATGATAGAGCAGAGACCTTGCGTGTGGTAGGTACAAGTGATGAATGGTTTGATCTAGTTAATCGCAGACGTCTTGCTGGCCGCGTATTAAACGAGCAGGATGTGGCAGAGTCTATGTCAGTTGCCGTATTGACGGAAAGTGGCGTTCGTAAACTTTTAGCTAATGAGAATGCTGTCGGTGAACTACTTCGTATTGGCGGAAATTCTTATGAGGTAATAGGTATTGTCTGCACAGAGAAACTGGCAGACGCAGGTATGCAGATGCCAGATCGTGAGGCAGATGTTTATATTCCTATAACAACCTCTCGCTTACATTATGGCGATGTTTATACTCAGACAAATGATGGCAGCCGAACAAGTGAGCTTGTTGAGTTAACTCAGATAATTGTTGAGGTTGCAGAAGAGGATAAAGTAGAAGAAACCTCAAAGGTAATTGAGAGATTGCTCTCCATCACTCATAAAAAACAAGATTATGATGTTAGTGTGCCATTGTCTCTATTACGTCAGGCAGAGGCAACAAAACGCACGTTTTCCATTGTGCTTGGAGCAATTGCAGGAATTAGTTTGCTAGTTGGTGGTATTGGTATTATGAATATCATGCTTGCTACAGTTACAGAGCGAACACGTGAGATTGGTATTCGCCGTGCAATTGGAGCAAAACGTCACCAAATTGTTATGCAATTTTTGATTGAGACACTAGTGTTGTCAATTGTGGGTGGTATTATTGGCGTTGGTTTTGGATTGTTAATCCCATTCCTTGTTACAAAGTTTGCAGGAATGCCAACAATTGTAACAATGTGGAACCTATTATTGTCTTTGGGTATTAGTACTGCAACAGGTATTATTTTTGGTTTGTATCCTGCAATGAGAGCTGCAAAGCTTGATCCAATCATTGCTCTACGCCATGAATAATAATTTTTTAATTTATTATGTAAAATATAACTTTTTATGGAGAAAATATGAATATTATACCTTCTCAAATTCTTGGCGAATTTTCTGTTTCCGGTGATCTGGGTGAGTGGAAAATAACCTCATCCTCCGAGCTTGTAGAGCCAAAGCTTGAGCTTTTGAAGATTTCTCTTTCAGCTCCAGCTCCGATTGCTCCTCCTTTTTTAAGATTAGACAATACTATTCCTCAAAAGGATATGTTTGCAAAATGGACTTCTGGAGGATATTTCTATCGCGGAATTCCACCAAATTGGTGGAGTAAAACTCATTCTGATTTGGCAACACAGGTGCCATTAGTTCAAATTAATAATAATGCAGATAGGAATCGTTTTCTTATTGCATGTTCAGATGCATTGCGCTTTGTTGTTTTTCATTGTGGTATTTTAGAGGAGGGGTGCTCTTTGACCACCTCTATTCGAATGTTTGAGCAGGTGGAAGCTCCAATCCAAAATTACGAATTTATTTTGCGAATTGATATGCGCGATTGCTTTTATGCAGAAGCTCTTCAAGAGGCATCGAAATGGTTTACCTCTTTTGATGAGTATAAGCCAACAATTCCTCCTAAGGCTGCATATGATTCTATTTATTCTTCTTGGTATACCTATCATCAAGAAATTTTTGATGATGAATTGGTGGCAGAGTGTGCTCTTGCTAAAGAGTATGGGTTAAATGGAATTATTATTGATGATGGTTGGCAGACTGATGATATAAAACGTGGCTACGCATTTTGTGGAGATTGGGAGCCTTCTAAGACACGATTTAAGAATGGGATGCGCGATTTTGCACGTCGCTTACATGCAATTGATGTAAAATTATTGCTTTGGTATTCAGTTTGCTTTGTTGGTGTACATAGTAAGCATTATGAACGCTTTAAGAATAAATCATTATATTTCCGAGGTGGAAATACACAAGCACTCGTGCTTGATCCTCGCTTCCCTGAAGTGCGCGAATATTTGATTCAGACCTATGAAAATGCTATGCGAGATTGGGAACTGGACGGATTTAAGTTTGATTTTATTGATAATTTTCATATAGAAGGAGAGGATCCTGCTATTGCAGAGGATTATGCTGGGCGTGATATAAAGTCAGTTGCTCATGCTGTTGATGCATTGCTTACAGAGGTGGTTCGCCGCCTTAAAGCAATTAATCCAGATGTGCTAATTGAATTCCGTCAGTCTTATATTGGTCCAGCAATCCGTAAATATGGAAATATGTTCCGTGTAGCAGATTGTCCAGGTGATATTAATCGCAATCGTGTAGGTATTGTTGATTTGCGTTTGCTCTCTGGTGAAACTGCAGTACATTCCGATATGTTAGAATGGAATATGCAGGCAGATTATAAGACAGCAATGCTTCAGCTATTAAATGTTATTTTTGGTGTGCCTCAGATTTCTGTTAAATTAGAGGAACTTCCAGAGGAGCATAGAAAAGCATTGAAATTCTGGCTGAATTTCAGAGAGCAGCATCGTTCTACATTGCTAGAAGGAAGGTTTGTGCCTCGCTTAGCTTCGTCAAACTATCAGCATATATCGGCATATAATGATGAGGATGAGGTTGTGGCAGTGTATTCCCCTGGCGTAGTTGTTAAGCCAGAGAGCAATGCGAAGAGCATTTCTATAATTAATGCATCTGGTCAAGATGGCATTGTTGTTTCATTGAATCGTCCAGCAGTTAAGGCTGTTATTTACGATTCAATTGGAGGAGAGCAGGAAATTTTAGCACCAGCTGCGGGCTTCTCTCAAGTTGCTGTCCCAAGCAGTGGCTTGCTTGTTCTAAGCTTCTAAAAGATTTTAAGTGCTGCACCAAATGTGGCGCAGTACATATGTCTCAAAAAATATTTTGAGGAGGAATATATTATGTATAAAATCACTTTAACTGATGGACGCGAGGTTCAGGCAGCAGAAGGGCAGACCTTATTTGCTGCATTACGCGAGGCTGGTATTTTTGTTCCTACAATTTGTGGTGGTAAGGGCTTCTGCGGAAAGTGCCGCGTTCAGATTCTTGCACCAGAGGGAATTGCTCCTACACCTGAGGAACTAAAACATTTCAATCAGGAAGAATTGGCAGCTGGCTGGCATTTAGCTTGTCGCGTGGCAGTGTCTTCAGATATGTCAATTTCACTTCCTGGTGAGCTTAAGGGCATTTATCTTTGCAAAGGAACGGTTACAGAGCGAGAGCTAGTTGCAAAGGATATTATGCGCGTACGCCTTGAGTTGGCTAAGCCACTTGATTATTTGCCTGGTGCATTTGTAATGATTGATGGACCAAAGATGTTTGGTGTGTCTCGTGCATATTCTATTTCTACACCAGAATCTTCAAAGAATGCTGTTGAGATAAATGTACGCCTGGTGCCTGGAGGTAAGCTTTCAACATATATTCATGAGAAGCTTGCAATTGGAGAAGAATTAACTTTGACTGCTCCATATAGCGGCTATGCTGAGCTTAAGGATGAAGGCGAGCTACTTTGCGTTGCAGGTGGTTCCGGAGTTTCACCTGTAATGTCTTTGCTTCGTACACTAAAGGAGAGTGGCTTTAATCGTAAGGTAACTTTTATCTATGGTGCAAATACTGCTGCAGAGCTTCCATATTTGGACGAACTTCTTGCATTGCAGGAAAGTGAGCCAAATTTCACATATTTGCCAGCTATAGCAACACCACCAGCTGAGCCTCAGACCTATGCTTTTGATACAGGTTTTGTGACAGATGTAATTGCAAAGCGTCTCACCACAACTGATAATGCGGCAGTGTACCTATGTGGTAGAGAGGGTATGATTAAAGCTGTTACTACAGCTCTTAATGCAAAAGGCTCTCCAAAATCCATTTTCTACGATAAGTTTAACTAGTTTTAGTAAACTCACTGTTAAATCTTGTACACAAATAATCACAAAAAGTCAGTGATTATTTGTGTATGTTTGTATTTTTTGCTCTTAGTGCTTGCTTTTAACTACATAAAATAGTACTTTAATTGCAGATTTTGTTAAAGGAGTACAATATGAAATATAAGTTTGACCACGATTTACATATCCATTCTCAATTATCTCTTTGCTCTAGCGATCCAAATCAAAATAAAGATAGAATTTTTCAATATGCGAAGGATAATAAGCTAAATACAGTTTGTGTTACTGATCATTTTTGGGATGAAAATGTAGAGGGTGCTACTAATTGGTACAAAATACAAAATTTTGAGCATCTTTCACAGATAAAGCCATTGCCATCAGATGATGAGGTTCGCTTTATGTTTGGCTGCGAAACAGATTTTACTAAGGAATTTACACTTGGTATTTCAGGTAAAACCTTTGACCTATTTGATTTCGTCATTATTCCTACAACACATATGCACATGGTTGGATTTGTTATTCCAGAAGAAGCAGCAAATAGTAATGAGCTTCGTGCAGAGCTTTGGGTCAAGCGCCTTGATGAGCTGCTATCAAGACCTCTTCCATTCCATAAGATAGGTATTGCTCATTTGACTTGTCCTCTATTTAATAATACATCGCATGAGAATTATCTTAAGACACTTGGATTATTACCTGCTGAAGAAATGGAGAGAATCTTCTCAATATGTGCAGAAAAGGGTGTAGGTATTGAGTTGAATATGACAGATATGAGCTTTGAAGATTCTGAAGCAGAACAAGTCCTTCGAATGTATCGTATTGCCAAAAATTGTGGCTGTAAGTTCTATTGTGGAAGTGATACTCATCATCCAGAGAAGTTTGACAGGGCTGCAGAGGTCTTTAATCGTGCAATTTCCCTACTTGGTTTGATGGAATCAGATAAGTTCCATGTACGATAAAGTGCGAATTTGTTAAAAATTCTGCATAAAAGTAAGAAAACTCATTGTTTTGTGCTAATTTTACTCGATTTTATTTGTTCAATTTTTGTTTGTGATTGACTTTAGTCGAGTGGTTGTGCTATTATTCTCAAATCTGTTCTTGTGAAAGGCAGTCTGGTTGTTGATGCATTTCAAATACTACTGGCATCAGACCATGTAAGGAGGTGACTAAGCGTGATCATAATCAAAGTTAAAAAAGGCGAACAAATCGAGAAAGCAATTAAGCGTCTAAAGAAGGCTATGGACAAGGAGGGCATCATTAAGCAACTCCGTGCAGAGCGTTATTTCGAGAAGCCATCTGAGAAGGCTCGTAAAAAGTCTGCTCGCGCTCGTGCTCGTGCTCGCAGTCTTGCACGCCGTGCAGCACTTCCACCACAGTTGCCACGTATCTAATTACCTTGGCTACTAGGTAGAAGAACCGCCTGTGGTGCAGATGGTTTCCATCTCGCGCTACAGACGGTTTTGTTCTTTAATTTGGGGAAAGGGTATCCCATCGGTTTTTTAATGGGTGAAAATTAAGTTGGTTCCTAGCTATGCGTTATTCGATATCAACAAATTGGAATTCATATAGGCATGATTCTGCGGAATCTATGCTAGAAGAAATTTTGTCTCTTGGATTTGAGACGGTTGAATTGGGCTATGCACTGCCACGTGCATTTGCTGAAACTGTTATCCAATGGCAGAAGGAAGGAAAAATTAAAATTTCAAGCCTTCATGCTTTTTGTCCAATTCAAAATGGTGCAACACCCACACCAGAGTTATTTTCTATTTGCGATTTACGCGATTCCCGCGGACCTCGTCAGGGTATTTCTGCTGCTATTGAAACAGGTGAATATGCAGCAAAGGTCGGTGCTAAGGTCGTTGTTATGCATGCAGGGCGTATACCTGTTGCCCGCTATGTAAATAAGCTTTCAACTCTCCTTGAAAAAGGATATGTAGGCACACGTCGCTATGAACGTGCTTTGGTCAAGCTTATGGATAAGCGCGAGAAGCTGGCAGAAAAGCAGCTTGATGCTTTGCGTGATGCTCTTGATGAGATTCTTCCAGAATATGAGCGTTTAGGTATTACCCTTGCACTGGAAAATCTTCCAACCTATGATGGAGTACCATCAGAGCCTGAGTTTGATATGCTTTTCACTGAGTATCCAACACTAGGCTATTGGCATGATATTGGCCATGGACAAGTACGCCAGAATTTAGGCCATATCTATCATAAGGGAATTGTAAAGCGCTTTACCCCTCGCATAGCCGGAATGCATATTCATGATGTTACAGAGGGTATGGCAGATCACCAAATGCCTCCAGGAGGAATGGTGAAGTTCGATATTTTCAATGATGTAGTAAAAAAGGATATTCCTCTGGTATTTGAACCATCGCATGGTTGTGATGGACAAAGCATTAAAAATGCAGTAAAATATTTAGACGAAATTTGGCAATAATTTTTTTATTACAAAATAAAATAAAAGCGAGTGATTTTTTAATTTAATTTTTTAACAAATATAATAGGACTATAAGGATAATCGATGAATGTAACAGAAAAAATTCTTTCTGCTCACCTTGTTTCCGGTGAGCTGACACCAGGCTCAGAAATTGCAATTAAGATTGATCAGACATTAACTCAGGATGCTACTGGTACAATGGCATACCTACAGTTTGAGAGCATGGGTATTGACAGAGTAAAGACAGAGCTATCTGTTAGTTATGTTGACCACAATACTGTTCAGGTTGGCTTTGAGAATGCTGATGACCACGCATATTTGCAGAGCATCGCAAAGCGTTATGGTATTGTTTATTCTCGCGCAGGTAATGGTATCTGCCATCAGCTGCACCTAGAGCGCTTTGGTAAGCCAGGTAAGACTCTTATTGGCTCTGACTCACACACACCTACAGGTGGTGGTATTGGTATGGTAGCAATTGGTGCCGGTGGTCTTGATGTGGCTGTTGCAATGGGTGGTGGCGCATTTTACTTGGCTGCTCCACGCGTTGTAAATGTACGCTTGACAGGTAAGCTACGCGCAGGTGTTTCTGCAAAGGATGTTATTTTGAAGGTGCTAGAGCGCTATGGCTCATCTGGTAATGTTGGCAAGGTAATGGAATATTCTGGACCAGGTGTGGCAACTCTTGATGTTCCTTCTCGTGCAACAATTACAAATATGGGCACAGAGCTAGGTGTAACAACTTCTGTATTCCCAAGTGATGAAGTAACAAAGCGCTTCCTTGAGTCTCAAGGACGTGGTGAGGATTGGGTAGAGCTTGTTGCAGACGAGGATGCAAAGTATGAGGAGGTTTATGAGTTAGACCTTTCTACTCTTGAGCCAATGGCTGCTTGCCCACATAATCCAGGTAATGTTGCTTCAATTGCTTCACTTGCAGGTAAGAAGGTTAATCAGGTATTGATTGGCTCTTGCACAAATTCTTCATATCGTGATCTAAAGACAGTTGCACTTCTATTGAAGGGCAAGAAGATTCACCCAGAGGTATCTGTTGGTGTTGCTCCTGGCTCACGTCAGGTAGTTATGGCACTTGCAGCAGAAGGCTTGCTTGGTGAGCTAGTTGCTTCAGGCGTACGCATTCTTGAGAATGCTTGTGGCTTCTGCATTGGTAACCACCAGTCTCCAGGAACAAATGCTGTTTCATTACGTACAAGCAACCGCAATTTTGAAGGCCGCTCAGGAACAAAGTCTGCTCAGGTATATCTTGTAAGCCCTGAGACAGCTGCAGCTGCGGCACTTACTGGTTATATTACAGACCCATGCAGCCTAGATGATATTCCTGAGGTTGTAATGCCAGAGAAATTTGAGATTGATGATTCAATGTTCCTATATCGTGACACAGCTGGTCAGGGTGTTCAGGATACAGAGATTCAACGTGGTCCAAATATTGGCACAGTTCCAGTAGGTACACCACTTGAGGCAGAGCTAAAGGCAAAGGCAGCAATCAAGGTTGAGGATAAAATCACAACTGACCACATTATGCCTGCAGGTGCTCGCTTGAAGTTCCGCTCAAACATCCCAGTTTATGCCAAGTATGTATTTGAGCCATGTGATCCACAATTCCACGACAAAACACTTGCAAATAAGGCTGCTGGTTTTGGCAATGTAATTATTGCTGGTGATAGCTATGGTCAAGGCTCAAGCCGTGAGCATGCTGCACTTTGCCCAATGTATCTAGGTGTTCGCGCAATCATTGCTAAGAGCATTGAGCGTATCCATAATGCAAACTTGATTAACTTTGGTATTGTTCCATTTGTATTTGATGATCCAGCTGCTTACGATGGCATTGATACAGAGGATGAGCTAGTATTTGAAAAACTAAGCGAGTCTATTGCTGCTGATGGAGTAGTAACTGTACGCAATGTAACAAAGGGAACAAGCTTTGTTGCAAAGGCAAGCTTGACAGATCGCCAGAAGGCAATTCTTGCAGCTGGTGGCTTGATGCGTTTTATTGCAGGTGGTAATGCTTAATTTTAATATATAGGTGCATTATGTCTGAACAAGATAATAAAGAATTAACATTTTGTGAGCAGCCAAGCCTGCTTGTTGTTACCTGTTCCTCAGGCGTATCAAATTTCCTTGCTGAGGAAATTGAGGCGCTTGGATTTGAGATTTCTCGCGTTTCTGAGCTTGCTGTAGAAACTTCAGGTACACTTGAGGATTGCATGCGCTTAAATTTGAATTTGCGCACAGCTCATCGTGTGCTTTACGCTCTCGATAAATTCAGAGCAAAGACACCTGAAGACTTATATCGCTCAATATATCAAATTCCTTGGGAAAATTATCTTGAGCCAAATGGATATTTTTCAATTGATCGCGCTGTTGATACTCCTACAATTCGTGATACACGCTTTGCATCTCTAAAGGTAAAGGATGCAATTGTTGATCGTATGCGTAGCAAGTATGGCTATCGCCCTAATTGTGGTAATGAGCGTTCAGGTGCTTGCGTATTTCTTCATTGGGTAGGCTCTGATGCTTCAATTTATATTGATACAACAGGCGATTCAATCAGTCGCCGTGGCTATCGTGTAGAAACCTCAGATGCTCCTGTACGTGAGTCTTTGGCTGCAGCTTTGATTATGGCTAGTGGCTGGAAGGGTGAGGGCACATTTGTTAATCCAATGTGTGGCTGCGGAACATTTGCTATTGAGGCAGCCCTGATGGCTTGCAATTGCCCACCATCATTCCTACGTGACAATTTTGCATTTATGCACCTAGTATGCTATCAGCCAGAAAAGTGGTTTAAGCTACGTGGTGAAGCTCTAAAGCAGACACGCAAGGAGCTTAATTGCAAGATTATCGCAAGTGATATTGACGAAGAGGCAGTAGAGAAGGCTCGCCGCAATGCAGTAGTTGCTGGTGTCAGTGAGTACATCACATTCCAGGTTTGTGACTTTGCTGCAACAACTATCCCAGAGAAGGAAGATGATGAGGCACGCGGTGTTATCATTATGAACCCACCTTATGGTGAGCGTTTGGGTGATTCACCACATCTTCTTGGTCTATATTCTGAGATGGGCGTATTCGTCAAGGAAAATCAATCTGCTTTTGATGGCTATATTCTCTCAGGTAATTCTGCACTTGTTGATGCAGCAGGCATTATTGCAGATGAAGCAATTACTTTCTACAATGGTGGCATTCCTTGCGAATTTATGCGCAACCCAGAGCCAACAAAGGAAACTATTGCTAAGGTTCGTGCACAGCGCCGCAGATATGGCAGGTAATAGCTGATAGTTAATAGTGAATAACTAATAGTGAATAGCTGGCAGGGAATAGCTGATAGTTAATAGTGAATAACTAATAGTGAATAGCTGGCAGGGAATAGCTGATAGTTAATAGTGAATAACTAATAGTGAATAACTGGCAGGGAATAGCTGATAGGTGGCGGATGAGGCGTGCGATTACATCAATAACAATCGCACCGCCTTTTATAGGGAATAACGAGTAGCTAAGCTTATAGGTGAAATTGATGGCAACCTCTGATACAGAAGAAAAAGCTTATATGGAGGGATTCCGCGATGGCCGTAGGGCTATGGCGGCTTCAGTAGCACGCCGACTTTTTGGTCTGAAGTCCGAAAAGGAGATTGCTTTTATTACTGGGCTGTCTCCTGAGGAATTGGCCAGCATCCGTGCAGAAGAAGAGGAGCGCCGCATTCAAACAGAAACAGAGCTTGCTGCATATCCAATGGAAGGCTTAACCTTTCTTCGAGATGTGGCATTGTCAGGTACAGCACTTGTTGAGCCATCGTTTGTAAAAACCGTGCGCGTAACGCTTGGGCTTACTCAGGCAGCACTTGCAAAGAAGCTTGGTGTACATGAAAATACTGTTGGCTCATGGGAAACATCAGAGCTTCCAGTGCGTATCCGTAAAGCAACCTATGAGCAGCTATTGTTCCTACTAGGTAAGAGCGAGCATAGTTCTTAATATTGAGCAGAGGTAGATTAGATATGAGATTTGAATATCCATTTATTTTATTGCTCTTATGGCTTTTGCCAATACTTTGTATTGGACTTTATTTTTTGCGACGCAAAAAGCTGCAACGAGCAAAGCAAATTGTTCCAGGCAGTATTTCCAAGCTTTCAGGTAAGCTCTTTTATGTTCAGCTAACATTGCTAATGCTTGCTCTTGCGCTTGGAATTGTTGCGCTTGCTCGCCCTCAATGGGGAATGCGCACAGAAACAGTATTTGTTAATGGACGAAATGTTGCAATTCTTGTTGACGTATCTCGTTCAATGCTTGCCCAAGACGTACATCCAAATCGACTGGAGCGTTCTAAGGCAGATTTAGTTGATCTTGTGGCAGAGTCTGCCGGTGAAAGAATGTCAATTATCGCATTTCGTTCATCTGCTCGTATGCTTTGTCCTTTCACCACAGATACAGCTTTTCTTTTAGAAACAATTTCTGGCATAGGAATTGATTCTGCTCCTCGTGGAGAAACAAATATTGGACAAGCATTAGAAATGGCGCTTGATGTTTTCCCAGATGGAGATACCTCACACAATGCAATTATTTTGATTTCTGATGGTGAGGATCTTTCAGGTAAAGCAAAGAGCTGCGCAGAAAAGGCAGCAGAGCGTGGCATTCCAATCTTTTGTGTGGGCATTGGTGATGAATCCGGTGCAACAATTCCACAAAGCCTGAATGATGTGGCAACAGGAGGTGCTCTAAAGCATGATGGTGAGACAGTTGTTACAAAGCTAGATAATAAAACTCTTCAAGCGATTGCAAATATCACAAAGGGTGCATATATACCACTTGCAACTGCTGGCACAGGTAAAACAACTCTTGGCGATGTATTCAATCGTTATATTAAAAAGCTTGCTGCAAAGGAACTTGAGGAGCAACATCAGGCACATTATATTGAGCGCTATCAGCTATTCTTGCTTCCTGCTGTGATTTGCTTATTGTTGGTTGGTATATTGTCAAAAGGTCGCCCTGGTGCCGGAAGACGAGTAGCTAAAAAGCTTTCTATCGTGCTTTTATGTGTTACATCAATTTCTATGTTTGCAGACTCTGCCACAAATGTTGTAGAAAGCAATGTCATGCAACTTAAAGAAGTAGACCCTGCCACAGAAAAGTCAGTGTCAGACTCTGCATACGAGCTGTCCCGTAAGGCACAGCGCAACTTTAATGAAAAGAAATTTGAGGAGGCCGCAAAGCTTTATGATTCCGCAGCACTTGACCCAGAGGCCAAACCAGAATTTCTTCAAGACATTTATTATAATTCTGGTGTCGCTTGGCTTTCATGCGCAAATTTTGATTCTGCAATTAAATCTTTTGAATTAGTTACAGATGCTGATTTACTTCCTCTGGCAAAGGAAGCAATCGGCTTTGCAAAATATAAGCAATGCATTTCTGAAATTGATGCTTATAATAAAAATCCAGAGAATATGGATGAGAATGGCGTCCCTAAAGATTTTGAAAAAACAATAAAGGCAAAGGGTGAGCATATTGCAAAGCTTAACGATGTACTAAAATATTATCGTGAAGCATCAAAGCTGATGCTTTCCAAAGGAAACGATATTTCTTCGCTTAAAGCAAGCATTACAGCAATCAATAAGCGACTAGGTGAGCTTACTGCTGAGAAAGAGCTTTTTGATTTAGTTGTTAAACATGCTGGTAAGCCGTATGAGCTACAAATCGCAGAGCTTGCAAAGGGTATAGAGGAAATTTATAAACTGATTTCTCCATCCGTAAAAAGTGGCGTGCCAAATCAGGTGGTAAACAATTCTGCTGCAAGAAAACTAGAGGACCTATTTAAGCAATGGAGTTTAGGTAATACAAATATCAGCCTTCAATACTTTTTGGGCAATGGAATTGTAAATGGTAAATTTGCTGAGCAAAAGAAGAATATCCCTGCAGAATTATTTGGTGTTATTGTCAAAGTGCTAAGTGAGTACAAGGATTTACGAGTAAATCCATCAAATAAACTGGATGCTCTGGTTGAAGCAGAAAAAGCACTTATTGCAATGCAATATACACTTTCTTCACCTCCAACATTATTAAAGCACGCTATTGATTATCAAACAAATGCTTGCAATAATGTTGTAGTTGAAAATTCGCTCTATACTCCTGTGAAAAATCAGCAAGGTGCAGTAGTATTGGGTTGGGGATTTTTAGAGCAGTTTCCTGAATGGATAAAGAAGCTTCAGACAACAGAGGCAAAGGTGTTTAATGAAGAAATTGGTGGAAATTGTTATGATGAAAAAATGCTTGAGCAATGCAAGCAGGTAACACCAGAAGCGTTGGAAGAAATTGCTACATTAAGCACATCTTTGCGCAATCTTTTGAATGACTTCTCTGATAATTTGGATGATTCAGCAACAACTCTTACAGAAGCTCAGTTAGTGATGTCTAATGAGTCACTTGAGCTGATGAAGAAGATTTATGCATTGTTGTTCCCACAAGATCAGAATCAAGATCAACAGCAGCAGAACCAGAATCAGCAGAAGCAAAATCAACAGGATCAGCAGCAGAACCAGAAGCAAAATCAACAGAACCAGGAGCAACAGCAGCAAGAGAATCCGCAAGAGCAGAAGTCTGAAGAGCAGAAGCAAGAACAAGAGCAGCAAGAAAATCAAGAGCAGCAACAAGAGGAACAAAAGTCCGAAGAACAGCAAGCAAAAGAAGAGGAAGCTCAAGAGCAAGAAGCAAAAGCTGCAGAAGCAAAAGAAAAGCTTGATGAAAAAGAAACACAAGAATTACTTCAACGTCTTTTAATGCAGGAACGCGAGCGTAAAGAGAAAAAACGTAAGAAGGAAGAATTTACGCCAATGAATCGCAATACCAGAGACTGGTAAAAAACTTTAATATTTCGGAGATAGGGCTACGCCCTAAAAATAATTATGGCAAGACACAGACAATCAACAAAAATTAAAGCAGAGCAAAAGAATCCAGATTTGCCACCTTCTCAAGAATTGATTCCTTGCGAGGGATGCTCTGTAGTACATCCACCAGTATTTATTCCTACTGAAGAGCAGCCAAAGCCACCTGTACCAAGCTGCAAACATGCTTCAGCCCCAGCAGAGTGTCCTCTGCGCAAGTATATGAGTGAGGCAGCACACCTTGAGGTTGAGATTGGCCCAGGAATGGGTCGCTTCATTTTGGCTCATTCAGCAAATAATCCAGACATTCAGATGGTTGGAATTGAAAAAGAGACAGTTCGCGTGGCACATGTTGATATTGAAGCACGCAAACGCGGAATAAATAATTTGCGTTTAGTATGCGGTGAAGCACTTCCATTTTTGATTGCTTGTGTACCTCCTGCATCTGTAGAGAAGCTTTACATCTTTTACCCAGATCCATGGCCAAAACGCAAGCATCATAAAAACAGACTTTTCCAAAAGAATTTTATTGATGCCGTATGGAATTGTCTAAAGCCAGGCGGAACACTTAATGCAGTTACAGATCATGCTGATTATTTCAGACATATGCTTGAGGTGATGGAAGGCGAGGGGCGTTTTGAATTAACAGACGCATTTACTCGCACAGAAGACGAGCGTACAGACTTTGAGCTACGCTTCACAGCGCTAGGCATGGAAGCTCATACAGCTTCTTGGAAAAAACTATAAGGTGGTAGATGCCTATAAAAGGTTTAAGTGTAAATAGGTGCGCTTGACAGATATCCGCAAAATTTATATAATTTATATGTAATTAAGTCGCTTTTTTGAGACGTTACAAGGATTTAGTATAAAATGAACTTTAATAGACCATTATTGATTGTTGTATCAGCACCATCAGGAGCTGGTAAATCAACACTTTGCAATAAGCTTTTAGCAGAATCAGAGAGCCTTGTTTATTCTATTTCATGTACAACACGTAAGCCAAGAGGCCAGGAAAAACATGGTGTGGCATATTATTTTCTTTCAGAAGAAGAATTTGTTGCACGAATCGAAAAAGGAGATTTCCTAGAGAATGCTGTTGTGCATGGTAACAGATATGGAACACTTCGTAGCACAGTAGAGCAGGCACTTAAGCAAGGAAAGTCTATTATTATGGATATTGATGTTGCTGGCGCTGCTCAGGTACGTGATATCATTAAAAATCTTCCTGATGATAATCTAATCCGTGACTCTTTTATTGATATTTTTATAACAGTTCCATCAATTGAAGAATTGGAAGCTCGACTTAATAAGCGTGGCGAAGATGCTCCTGATGTTATTCAAAAGCGCTTGAATAATGCAAAGGGAGAAATTGCTCGAGCAAATGAATATCAGCATATAGTCATAAATGATGACTTGGAGCGTGCATATACAGAGCTTTGCTTTATACTTGCGGAGGCATCAAAATGAATTTTGTAGTAGGTGTAACTGGTTCAATCGCAGCCTATAAGGCCTGTGAGTTAGTTCGTGAATTTATAAAAGCAGGGCATGAGGTTCGTGTTGTAATGACAAAGAGTGCCTGTGAATTTGTTACACCATTAACTTTCCGCACACTTTCAAAAAATCCTGTTGCCGTAACTCTTTTTAACCAAGAGCAAGAAAATTGGATGCCTGCACATATTGAGCTTGCAAACTTTGCAGATGCATTTGTAATTGCGCCTTGTACAGCAAATGTCCTTGCTAAATTAGCAAATGGTATTGCTGATGATGCATTAACAGCAACATATTTGGCAAATAAAGCACCTGTTTTGATTGCACCATCAATGAATGTGAATATGTGGGAAAATGCTGCTACTCAAGCAAATGTTGCGACCCTTGAGTCCAGAGGCGTGCATTTTATTGATCCAGATTCAGGTGATCTTGCTTGTGGAGTAAATGCAAAAGGTAAGCTTCCAAGTCCTGCTATAATAGCTGCTACAGCAATTGCTATTGCTCAGAAATATAAGGAGAGCAAATAATGGCAGCTCCAATAACAGTTTTGGTTTTAGACCCTCAGCCAGTATCTAATCTCAGACAGACCATAAGTGGTCATGATAGAATAGTTGTTGCTGTAAAAACTCCATCTTTGGCTCGTCATGCTCTTCAGACCATGCTTGTAGGTGTTTGGATTTGTGATATTACAACTCCAGGTATGGATTTTAAATCTCTAGTAGCTATTGCCAAATGTACTAATCCAATGCTGAGAATTATATTGACTGGTCCAAAAGGAACAGCTCTTCGTGCAGAGAACTTAATTGCTGCAGGTAAAGGCTCTTGTTTTATTCCTCGACCATATCAGCCTACGGATATTAAGAAGGCTGTCATTGATGAGATACAAAAATATATTGAGTCTACATCAAATACTGGTGAAAAGAAGATTTTGTTAAAGCCTCAACGAGAAGAGAAGCCACAAGCAGAGGAGTACGGTGATGAAGCCGTCAAGCTTGGCAAAGATATGCTTGGCCCTGACCCAGCTCGCTATACATTGTTAAATCTTATTGGTACAGGTGGTACTGGTAGCGTATTTTTAGCACGAGATAAGTTTTTGGAGATGGATGTGGCAATTAAGGTTATTAATCCAAAATTGCTTACAGATCCAGCTGTTATGGCATCCTTTAAGGATGAAGCTCGCATTACGATGCAGCTAAGCCATACAGGCATTTTGCGATTTTATAATTTTAACACCTATAATGGTTGTTATTACATGGTGATGGAGGTAATTCACGGTAATTCGTTACGTGATATACTTGCTTCAAATGGTCCAATGGACGTAGAAACCATATTGCAGATACTTTTCCAGGTAGCAAAGCCAATGGACTATGTGCATAGCCATAATGTAGTTCATAAGGATTTAAAGCCTGAGAATATTGTTATTACTGAAACCGGTGATGTAAAAATTATTGATTTTGGAACAGCAACTCTTCACAATAAGATACACGAAAATGATGTAATTGTAGGAACTCCTGAGTTTATGAGTCCAGAGCAATTGCGTGGTGATATTGTAGGTCCGCAAGGCGATATATATGCAATAGGAATTATCGCATATATGATGTTTACGGGTTGCTTCCCATTCCCAGTAGGAACAAAATTAGATGATTTCTTCAATGGATTGCGTCCGGCATTTACAGGCGTAACTCCTGAGATTGCTGCAGTTTTGGAGAAGGCAACAAGCCAAGAAATCGATAATCGTTATTCAACTATGCTAGAGTTTGTTAATGACTTGGCAGTTGCTTGCAATTTCAGATTAGCTTAAATCCCATAGTTTAGGTAATAGTGAATAGTGAATAGTGAATAGATTCGGTTTAGTTCAGGTAATAGTGAATAGTGAATTGATTAGGTAATAGGTAATAGTGAATAATGAATAGATTAGGTAATAGTGAATAGATAAGGTGAAGAATAGAAATAAAAATGTCTTATCGTCTTTTATCTCAAAAATCCTGAATTTACCTGCCTAATATACTTTAATTGCCTAAAATTGCTATCAAATTGCCTAATTTAGAATTGTTGACTATAAATAGAGCAATTATTGCTATTTCTTTGATTCTTTTTTATTTATTTTAGTATAAAACCTGTTGCTTTTATTTCTAAAGAATTGTAAAATTAACATTACAAAATTTGTGAAAGGTTTTTACTTATATAAAATAACAATAATTTCTAGGTTTTAAAATGAGCGATAGCGATAAAAATCTAAGTAATCTAGATGCACTTCTAGATGGTTTTTCAATGTCAACATCATGGGCAAAAGTAGATCCAGATAAGCATCTCACTGATGTGTCCAAGTATGCTGAGAAGCAGAATTCTCATGGTGTAAAAGGTGATAAGAATTTTAAGGGGGAAAAACGTCCTCGTACTGATAAGCCATCATTCCAGAAGAAGGGTAATTTTAACAAACCAAATAATGCTGGTGATGTTGCAGAAGGTGAAAAGCCACGTAAGGATAAGAAGTTTGATAAGCGTGATTTTAAGAATCGCACACCTCGTGAGCCACAAGAGATTCCTTTTGAGATTCGCTTCCTTCCAGAGTCTAATGCGCTTACAGTTATCACACGCAAGATTCATAGCAATCACAAGGCAATGCCTCTAAAGAGCATCGTAAAGCTATTCCAGGAGAATCAGGATGCTGTTTTGGCTCGCCTTGAGTATAAAGAAGAGCATAAGGATAAGCGTTTTTATCAGTGTAAGAAGTGCGGCTGGTTCTCAGAGGATGAGCAGGCAACAATTGCTCACATGAAGCAAGCTCATTTTGAAGAAATCTTTGAGACAATCGAAATTGATGTTGAGCCACCTACAGGTAATTATCCTTCTGTAGCTCGTTCTAAGATTACAGGAAAACTAATCGCTCCACCAAATCATCATAGCTATAATGCAGCTATCCGCAAGATGAATGAGACTGAGTGCCCAGAAATTCCAGAGGACAAGTTCCGCGCAGAGATTGAGTTGGTTCGTGATGCAGAAGCAGTAGAGGAGTGGAAGCAGCTGGCAAGTAAGCAGCTACGCTATATGCTAAAGCTATCTAATAAAGCTACAGAGGAAGAGCTTGCTGCTCGTGAGCAGATGACATTTGATGCAGCAGATAAGTACTTTATGGAAGAGGTTGTTGCTCGCAATCTAAATAGAAATCGTTATGTGATTGCTTCTTTGCCTGTAGTACGTGCATTACCACATGGCTTTATGCCACGCAGTGTTCTTCATGCATGGGATAGAGAGCGTCATAATCCACTAGGCTCATTATTCTTTGCTGTACGTGGTGGCTTGAAGAGCCGCAAGCTTGTTATCTTCAAGATTGCATCTGAGCATAGAGATGAATTTGTAATTCGTAAGCAGCCTCAGGTTTTGGATGTTACACATGCTATTGCTGAGCTAAAGGCTGTAATTGAATACATCTCACAAAATGCTTGTTGCACACGTGGAGAGCTATTGGCTGCTCTAATTCCTGAAGGAACTTCAGAGGATGATGCAAAGAAGATTACTTCTCAATTGAATTGGGTTACAGAGCGCGGTCATGTAATCGAGTATCATAATGAGGTGCTTGTATTACCAGAGCCTCATCCAAAATATCGTAAGCTTCAGGCTCCTATAAAGGATAAACTATCTCTGACAGCTGATGCTCCTGCAAAGGCAGAAGAGCCAGTAGTTGATGCTCCTGCTGTGGAAGAACCTGCAGCAGAAGCACCAGCAGAGGAAGTTAAAGAATAATTTATAATAACAAATAAAACGTATAAAGGAATTAAATTATGAAAGAGGAACGTCCAAATTTTAAGGCTCTTGCAGCTCAAAAGCGCAAATTTGCTAAGCCTGATACACGTCTAGTTGGTCCAGCAACAACAATTGCAATTACTCCTGTTGCTGATGGTCGTGCGGGTGCTTATGACGCTAATGTTGAAAAGACATGGCGCATGGCAGAGAGAGTATATGACCTAATCAAGAATAATGTAACTCTTCCAGATGGTTCTCCAGTACGCGTAGTTGTAGCTCCAGAAATCGTTTATGGTGCTCGCACAGGTGCTCTTGCTCAGGAGTATTATGCAAGCCAGGGCGTATGCGCAAATATCTGGGTTGCTCGCTCATGGTGCTATAGCGATGAGCTAATGAGTGCTTGTCAGGGTATCGGTTCTTCTGAGTGGCAGCAGGCTGCTTGGGGTTTGAACCAGACAGATCGTCCAGGTGCAGTATGGCTAAAGGCAATCTGCGCAGCTATGGATGAAAAGAAGCGCCCAATTTTCTCGATCTACAATCCAGACCTAGTGGATGAGGATGGTCCACTAAGCGAGTATGTTGAGACACGCCTTCTACGCTTTGCTCGTTGCGCAGCAGTTGTAGGTTATATGCGCGGAAAGAATTTCCTAGGCATCGGTGGTGTATCTATGGGTATCATCGGCTCTGATATTCGCCGCAATGCTCTACACGATTACTTTGGTATGGGCTCTGCATCTTTCGATATGTCAGGCTTGAATACTCGCACAAATGCTGGCTTCTATGACGAGAAGGAAGTAGAGAAGGCAACAGAGTGGATGAATAAGAATTTCAAGATGGTATTTGGAGAGGGCTGGCGCCCACGTAAGCCTGCTGACCTTGTTCGCGAGTGCTGCAAGAACACAATTCTTGTTCGTGACCTAATGGTTGGTAATCCATCTCTAGCTCACCGCAAGATTCCTCACACAGATGGTTACGAGTATGTAGAGTGGGCTCAGGGCTACAATGCACTTGGTGCTGGTACTCAGGGTCAGCGTCAGTGGACAGATGGTCATCCAAACTTTGACGTTACAGAGTCAATTCTTAACTCAATGTTTGACTGGAATGGCTTCCGTGCTCCATACGTTGTTGCTACAGAAAACGACTCTAAGAATGGCGTTGGTATGATTGTTGGTAACCTACTTTCTGGCGGTATGTCACAGCTATTTGCTGATATTCGTACAAACTGGACATGTGAGTCAATTAAGAAGGCAACAGGTGTTGACGTATCAAAGATTTGCCCACGCGGTATCATTGATAAGCGTAACTCAGGTGCAGGTGCTCTTGAGTACAGTGTTGACCTTTATAAGCTATGCGGTATGCCAAAGACAACTCCAATTTCAAAGCTAATTGATAAGCTACGTGCTGACAAGAAGCTTCAGGATAAGGTATTCAATGCAATTGCTAAGTCAACAACTTACATGCGTGCAGATTTGACATACTTCCCTGGCGATGGTCTATCTAGCCACTATCGTACTCCTGGCGGCTTGCCAATGACAGCATATCGCTACAATATGGTTGGCGATAAGTTTACTTGCTCAGTAGTTGAAGGTGAGACAGTTGAACTGCCTAAGAAGGTTGCAGATGCAATTTCTAAGCGTACTGACCCAACATGGCCAGAGACATATTGGACTCCACGTGGCATGACATCATTTGAGTATATGGACAAGATTGGTCCTAACCATGATGGCAACTGCCTAGGCCTAATTGGTGCAGATTTGATTACTTTCAATGCAATGCTTCGTATCCCAGTAGATATGCATAACATCGCAGAGGAAGATATCTTCCGCCCAACAATGTGGAATCGCTTCGGTGGCGATGACTTCAAGGCTTGCGAATATCTTGGCCCAATCTACGGCTAATAAAAAAAGGCGTCCTTCGGGGCGCCTTTTTTTATGCCTAAATTCGGCAGAAGCCTGCCGAATTTAGATGAAGCAGCGCAAGCGCTATGAAGCGGTGCATAGCACCATGAAGCATGTCTGCGGCATATGAAGCATTGCTCCGCAATATATTCGGTAAAAGATTAGTGAATAGGTAATAGTGAATAACGAATAGATAAGGTAAAGAATAGAAATAAAAAAGTCTTATCGTCTAACGTCTAATTGTCTGTTCAACGTCTAATTGTCTTTGGGTCTAATGTCCGTGTCTCTCGTCTCATGTCTCTCGTCTCATGTCCAATGCATGTCAATGCAGGTGGGAGCGTGTCAA
>JAGCJJ010000087.1 GCA_017648065.1 Kiritimatiellia bacterium
CCTACACCCCAGTTAGGCGCGTGCAGTACAAAATATTTTTACCATCCCCATTCGTTATTCACTATTCACTATTAACTATTACCTAATTCTGCACCTCCGCGTCTCTGCGTCCCTTTTTCGCACTTGTTGCTTACGCTTAACACGGAGACGCGGAGGCGCGGAGAATTGTGCAAGCAATCATTACAATTACTCCAGAATCCCTCCGAGTCTCCGAATCTCCAAGTAGCGAAAGCAACAAATTTGTGTGCCGTGATGCCAATGGGACACCGAGACACTGAGGGCAATTTTCTCCACCGCAAACAATTAGGCGTGCAAACAATTACTTGTTATGCACGCCTAACCACAAAGTTATCCTCTATTATTTCAAGAGTTTTGCTCTTATAAAGAAGGAATCTGGCGAATCCTTAGGTAATATCTTGAATTTAACATCACCATTAACTGGCCCAGCAAGCTCAATTTCAACATTTTCGCTTGAGAAGTTCGCTTCATTACCGAGTGCTGTTGCACCTTCTATTTTGAAGAGCTTTTTCAGATTTTCTTCAACTGCCCCATCACCAACATCAATTTGATTGATATTTACAGAAAACTCAAAGGATCCATCAGCTGCAACTGCATCCAAAGATGCGATAGCAACATCACCCTCAACCGGCTCATTAGCAATTAGCTTTGACTGGTCAAAAGCAAAGGACATCCAAGCTGTAGAAGAAGCTTTCACCTCGTCCAATGTAGTATTTGGAAGAGATGTTGCCCACTCTCTAAATAAGTTATATTCAGCAAGAGATGTTATATTTTCTGCAAGACGACTGTCCGCAGAACCATCAAGAGCCTTAGCAATCTCTGAAGCATCTGAAATTTCAGGTATTGGATCTATTGAAGTCAACGGTGTCCAGGTAACACCTGTAACCCAAGCTGCATCTAGGTAGTCTGCATCCTCTTCATCATAGTCATCCTTATAAAATTCCCACATAATCGTATGCTCTCCATCGTCATTAAAGACAATAGAAACCTCTTCCCATTCTGTAGATGTGCCATCAATACAAGCAACTTTAATGTCATTTGTATAGACCGTTGCTCTATCCCATGAGAATGAGCCAGAGTCATCATGCTCACAATCAACCTTCCACTTGAAAGAGAATATTCCCTCACCTGATACTGTTGTTTTCATCCAAGTAGTGGACATACAACCGATTTCTCCACTTTCTACAGAATAGTCACTTGGAGAAGAAGCATCCACAATTGGATGCCAATCTGCATCTCCCCCTGTTGTAAACACAAGCTCTTCTGCGCCTGGTGCCTTTGGAAGTGTTATATCATCCTTAGTGATAACGGCTGTAACATAATCACTCTTAATACCATTAAATACAGCAATAGTCTTTATAGTAGATGTATTTGTAATAACAAATGGACCTTTGTAACGGTAAGCATCTGTTAAACGTGGTGTTACTCCATTTGGAGAATAATATATTATAGCTCCATCCAATTCACAGGAAATTGTAACTATACATGAATTACCAGCAAATTTTGAGCCATTTGGTGGATTTATAACTGGATTAGGAACAGTTACCTCTTCCCATACAGCATATAGCTCAACAACTCCATTAACCTCAGCTGTCAAATTCTTGACACTGACCTTGTCAGCATATACAACAGCACCATTTTCACTCGTTGACCAACCAACAAAAATATAGCCTTCGCGAGTAAAGGCATTTGCAGACAATGCCTGCTCTACTCCATGCGTAAAGGTCTGAGAAGGCATTGTGCCTTCTCCACCATTTGCACTAAAGCTTACTGCGTATGTATTTGCTTCCCAAACTGCATACAATGTCATCGGCGCTGCCACACTGATGCTTTCACCTGATGTATACGCAATAATTCCATCTACACTTGTTGCCCAACCAGCAAAGGTGTAGCCTTCGCGAGTAAAGGCATTTGCTGACAGTGCTTGCTCAATACCATATACAAAAGCTTGGTCCGCCATCGTGCCGGAGCCACCATTCGCATTGAATTTAACTGAATAACTCATTGACACATTAAACTCTATTGTATCAGTAATATCATCTCCAATTTTATGTTGGAGTTCATATACACCTGATGCTTGTGGCGACCAATTGTATATACCCTCTCCAGTTTCTGATATAACCGTCTCCCCATTTATAGAGATTGAGGCATCCCCAGAAGCAGAATTATCCCAGCAATCAGAATATGTTAGAGGAATTGTAGGCATATTATCATTACAAATAACCGACCTTTCACCCATATTGAGAATACCAGTCTCAGAAAGCACCATTTCTGCGTAGCCTGATACTCCTATCATCATCATCATAAACGCTATTATTTTTTTCATATTTTTACCTCAAAAAATCAGCAAATAGATTATTAAAATAAACTTAAAATCTCTTCGTTAGCATTATGTTCGATAAGTATTATTTTATATTGAACCGTTGTATGAAATAATTTTTCCGTACTAGCTTTTTCATCCGTGCTGATGCACGGGAAAAGCATCGCACGGAATTTTATTTTTACTACCATAATTATATTAAAGTCCTGCGGGAGCTGCGACGCGGAACCCAAGATCGTCGCTCCTACTGTCCGGGTAGTCGTTGCCACGAAAAGACGACCTGCAGTCGTAGCCGTAATCGAACCAACCACCACCACGCGAAACGCGATCATTACCCGTAGTTGCACCAACTGGATCTGTACCTGAATAGCCACTACTTGAATACCAATCCAAACACCACTCCCAGACATTACCGTGCATATCGTATAAGCCCCATGCATTTGGCTTCTTCAGTCCTACTGGATGTGTCTCTTCTCCTGAATTATCTTCATACCAGCCCATCTGATCAATTGTACCCATTGTACCATCTGCAAGTAATCCCCAATCGCCTGAGCTACCTGCTAGGCATGCATATTCCCACTGTGCTGCTGTTGGAAGGTCAAAATCTATACCTGTCTTTGCTCGAAGCTTACCCATAAAGTTACTTGCATCAACTGCATTTGATGCTGGCCACTGTAAGCCATTACTTGTACCTCGGATATCATCGTATGAAACATACTCTACTGGGCGAGATAAGTCGCCATCAAAGCATGATGGATTGTTTCCCATCACAAGTTCCCACTGCCTTTGAGTTACCTCAAACACACCAACATAATAGTCCTTTGTTAGGGTAATATCAACATCTGTGCGAGGCATTTTGCCAGCAGTAATCTTGCGTAGAACAAGCTTTGTTGTCTTGTATTCGTCTGTCCAACCACCAGCAGGCACATCGGAAAGCGTTGTCACTGGATAACTTGTAGCACTTGTGCCACCAGATAAATCTACAACAATGTAAGTACCTGTAGCGTCTATCGTTTGCTGTTCCCAAACTGCATACAATGTCATTGGCGCTGTCACACTGATGCTTTCACCTGCTGTATAAGCAACTTCTCCATCTGCACTTGTTGACCAACCAACAAAGGTGTGGCCTTCGCGTGTAAAGGCATTAGCAGACAATGCTTGCTTCACACCATGAGCAAAAGTTTGAGAATACATTGCGCCTTCTCCACCATTTGCGTTGAATGTAACTTCGTATGTCTTAGTTATACCTGTCCCTGCGGGAGCTGCGACGCGAAGCCCAAGATTGTTGTATCTAAAGTCAGGGCCGTTGCCGTAACGACTAGACGACCCGCAAGCGTAGCCGCTACCGTACCAACTACCACCACGCCGGACGCGATCATTACCCGTAGTTGCACCAACTGGGTCTGTGCCAGAATAGTCGCTACCTGAATACCAATCCAAGCACCTCTCCCATACATTACCGTGCATATCATATAAGCCCCATGCATTTGGAGTTTTAGTTCCTACTGCATGCGTTTTGCCTCCCGAATTACCATCATACCAGCCCATAGCATCAAGTGTACCCATTGTGCCATCTGCAAGTAATCCCCAATCGCCTGAGCTACCTGCTCGGCATGCATATTCCCATTGTGCTTCTGTTGGAAGGTCAAAATCTATACCTGTCTTTGCTCGAAGCTTACCCATAAAGCTTGTTGCATCTACTGAATTTGATGCTGGCCAATGTGAGCCATTGCTGCTTCCACGAATATTATTGTATGAAACTTGCTCTACTGGCAATGTATCGCCATCAAAATTTGATGGATTGTCTCCCATTACAAGCTCCCACTGCTTTTGCGTTACCTCAAACACGCCTACATAATAGTCCTTTGTTAGGGTAATATCAACATCTGTGCGAGGCATTTTGCCAGCTGTAATCTTACGTAGAACAAGCTTTGTTGTCTTATATTCGTCTGTCCAACCACCAGCAGGCACACTATCCATATATGTAACATTGAATTTTGGTACTGTCAAACCTCCATATAAGTCTATCACCATGTAAATAGGAGGAACAAAATCAACTCCAACTACTACATTCGTTGAAGTAATTGAAATTTTGTCTGCATCAGCATCCCATGTGATGCGATGTGTTCCTTCAGTAATAGGTGGCTCTTTATCAAATGATAAAGGCGTATATGTTTTACCTACATCATTATCCTTTACAATAAAGCTTACAATAACATCATTTGTTTCTCCAACAATCGTGTAATCTATATCAACCTTATTATTCCAAGGGTAACGCTGACGGAATTTAACATCCTTTATTACTGCTGCTCTAGCATCCTTATCTATACCATCAATAGTAGTTGTGGCTGAAAACAATGAAATCGCAGTAAGTACGACTAAAAGACCCAACAAAAACTTTTTCATATAATACCTTATGTGCATTTATTAAGCACGCCAATCTAGCACAAGAAGATATGGCATGCCTTAATTTTCAATCAAAGTTAAATCCACAAGCTTGCGTAATAATATTATTGCTTCTTAAAGCATCTACTTTAAAAAGACAAACTTATATTATAAGACTTTTATCATTTTAAATCAACGATTTACCCCGACAAAACAATTATTTTCATGCGTTGTGATTTGCAAAAGTAAAAATAAAAAATCTTTTCGTGTGCTAAAATTATTTTTCTCCCGCAAAAACAAATACTTGCGTGGTACCAATAGTACGCAGATATAACACACAAAAAAAATGCTAGTTACACTCATTGCTTACGCCTAACGCGGAGTAAGGAGGGAAAGAGGGAAAGTGCAAGCAATAATAACCTCCAGAGCCCCTCCGTGCCTCCGTTCTCAGGAAAATCACACTACGTGTGCTCCGTGTTTCGCCGAAGGCTTAAAGCGAGAGCGACCATCAGTCATCTCTGCGGGAGAGAGATTAAAGTTGCGACTTTTTTTATAGGTCGGATGGGATGGACCAATCGCTGGCAGAGATGCCTATTGCAAATACGCGTGGGCCCTCTGGAGCGGCAGAACGCTTAAATTGCTGCGTCTTGATTCTGCCCTCAAATACAGAGCATGCATGCTCAACCTCTTCTCTTGAAGCATCACCCTCAAAAGCAGCTACAAGCAGCTCCTTGATTGTTGACATGCGCTCATGATAACGCAAGTAGTAATACATGATGTAATCATGTAATTCATATCTGCCTAGCACTAGTTCTGTATGCTGTTTACCAGGAACAAGCTCTGGTGAAATTGGTGTAGCAATAACATCTTTCAAGCAATCAACTGCTGCAGTGCATGGCTTTGCAAGCTCAATAAATGCCTCTATTATGCCTGCCATTAGAGTCTTAGGCACACCGCAGTTAATGTTATACATGGACATCTGGTCGCCATTATATGTGCACCAACCAAGTGCCAATTCCGACATATCTCCTGTGCCAAGCACAATGCCACACTTAGCATTTGCTACATCCATCAAAATCTGTGTACGCTCACGTGCCTGTGCATTTTCGTATGTAATATCATGCTTATCCAAAGGATGCTCAATGTCTTCTAAATGCTGAGTAACTGCCTTAACAATGCTTATCTCTTTTAGCTCAACACCAAGCGACTCAGCCAGCTGCTTTGCATTGTTATAGGTACGATCTGAAGTTCCAAAACCCGGCATTGTTACTGCACAAATTGTTGTGCGAGGCACATTATATAAATCACAATATAGGCTTGCTGCACAAATAGCAACCGTTGAATCCAAGCCTCCGGAAAGGCCTAAAACTATAGCTTTTGCACGAGTAGCTGCCATGCGCTTAGCAAGTGCATGTGCTTGAATATAAAGCGCATTTTTATAGAAATTCTTCTCGTTATTTGGATTCCATGGGCTCTTGCGAAGAAGAAGCTCCGCACCCTTCGTTGCTGAAGAAATTTCTTCAACACAAGGGATGTCACCTGCAACAGGAATTATCTGCTTAACCTTTGCTACCTCACCAAAGCCTGCACGTTGCTTACGTAATGCTTTATACCAGCGAGGATTCCATACAAATGAGGTCTCGCTTTGTGAGCAATAGTAATCAATATTCTCTGCGACAATAGCGCCATCACTGGCAATTGCGGTAAGTCCGGAAAGCAAGCCTTTCCCTGAGGACTCACCTACTCCTGAACTTGCATAAATATACATGCAACAAAGCTCTCTGCTGCGAGCAGCTAAGCTTTGCTTAAATAAATCAAATTCACCGGCAATTGCAAAATCGCTTGATGGATTTGCAATAACTGTAGCACCAGCACGTACTAAATCTGCTGCAGGAGAAGAAAGAGCTACTCTGTCTGTACCAATCTCTACTCCAAGAGTAAGCGAATCACTTAGTTTAAATACAAGCTTTGTACCTACAGAAATTTCAGCATTTTCAAAAGAAATCTTTTCTTCTGGGAATGCATTACCGACTGTAAAATAACGTTGGTCATTGAGCGGACCATTAGCAGAAAGATTGTTCTTCAAAACAATTCCCTGCACTGCCCCCTCGTAAATTACAAGTGCTGCATTGTATAGCTTATCTAAATAAGCAAAAGGAAAACCAATTACAGCTGCCTTACCATGTGCCTTTGTTAAGCCATTGCAAACAATTTTAATTGCTGCTTCCACCTCATCAAGATAAGAAGTATCAAATAAAAAATCACCTGCTGTAGAGCCTGTTAACACTAACTCTGGAAAGACAACCAAAGAAGCATCAGCATTACAAACATATCTGACAATCTTTTCTGCATTTTCACGTGGCTTAGAAATGCTTACACCACAACTATTGGTAGTCGCAAGCGTAGCTGCTTGAAATTTGTAGAAATCCTTATAACGTCTTGTCATTGCTAATGCTCCTTTTGGTGGATATTTATTTAGCAGCTGCTAGAAATTCTGGCAATGTAGCCATATTCTCGTAAAGAGCCTTTCCAACAATCACACCACTTAGGTTTTCATACCCCAATGCTGCTAAAGCTTTAATATCAGAAGGCTGCTTCACACCACCAGATGCAATCACTTGCATTTGTGGCACGGTGCGAGCCATCTCTGCCATTGCCTCAAGGTTTGGTCCCTTAAGCATACCATCTGTGGCAGTGTCTGTATAAATCAAAGTGCCCACTCCAAGCTCTTGCATCTTAACAGCAAGCTCTGTAGCCTTAATTGTGGTTGTATCAACCCAACCATTGATTTGGACAAAGCCATCACGAGCATCTATACCAACTGCGATACGTTCGCTACCATACTTTGCCACAAGAGCACCAAGTGCAGCAGGGTCAGAAATTGCACGAGAGCCAATAATTACGCGGCTGGCACCAGCATCAAGCAGTTCCTGAACATCAGCATCTGTACGTAAGCCTCCGCCTACCTCAAATGGGATTGTGATATGCTTTGCTATATCGCGTATCACCTCTGTATGTGCTGGATGTCCTTCAAAGGCACCAGTTAAATCAACAAGATGCAAAAACTCAGCACCGAGACTCTGCCACTTAAGTGCCATCTCTGTTGGGCTATCGGAATAAATGGTCGCATCATCAGCGCGACCTTGACAAAGGCGCACGCAGCGCCCATCTTTTAAATCTATTGCAGGTAAAATTTTCATATCACAATTTTACCATAGCAAAGGGTTAATTGCAACAAAAGAACAACAAACCGTAAGTCTAAATATGTATGTGTAAGCAAATAATGTAGAGACTGTGCCACACGCAATGTAGCACAGAATCCAATTTCACAACAAATTTAGATAAAGTTGCGCGATGTTATTCAAATGAAAGATTTTTGATAGAGAGATTTACTGCTGGGTAATCTGCTTTTGGATTTGATCTGCTCTTATAGTGGAAGTAGAGCTGTCCCATCAGATTACCCTGTTCTGCTGGCTTGCCTTTCAAAGGAACGCGAATCTCCTGCCATTCGTTACCACCAGAAATAATTACATCTCTGATTGTTTGACCTTTCCAGCCAGCATTTGGAATATTCAGTTCCATTACAATATCTTTATCTGACTTTGCCATAAAAACAAAGTCAGAGCGTTTGCCTCCTTGTGGTGGAGGAGTAAAGAATATTACGCCAAATGGAGCCTTTGTTTGTGCTGCTTTATAAGCATTGAAGCTCATATATGCACCTACGCCTTCGGATGCTGGCAATAATCCAATCTTGCCGCCATTTCCATCGCTAATTTTTCCAGATACTTTCGTTAGGCGGCCCTTATTGATTTCATATTTTTCAGGAGCTACTGGCTTTGGTGTATCTAGCACAAATACCAAATCCTTGAAGGAAATCTCAGCAGCAGGATATTGATCTGCCTTAATTGTTTTAGATTTATGATAGAAATAAATCTCTTTATGAAGATTTCCCTTCTCTGCTTTTGTGCCTCTTAAATCAATATGTATTTCCTGCCATTCGTTACCACCAGAAATTACAAACTCCTTGTTTGTGGAGCCTTTCCAACCTTTTTCTGGCAGCTCAATTCTTAGGAAATCATCATTCTTTGATTTTACCTTTAGCACTAGCTCTTTTATCTTTTTGCCATTAGGTGGATTGTAGAACATAACAGCAAATGGTGCTTTGCCATTGCTTGGATGAGAAGCAAATTTTAATGTTGCTCCTACTGCACCTGAAAGAGGCTCTATTGAGCCACCATTACCCTCTTTAATTCCTGAAGAGAAGCGCTGGAAGTTATTTTTATCAATTGGATATGTGGATGGTGTAGCAGAAGCAGATGCAGTTGTGCTTGGTGCACCTGGCAGCTCGCCTGTAATAGCGAGTAGCAATGGAACAGCATCTTCAGCAGCTTCCCACTCATTCTTACCAGCACGAAATGCTTCTGCTGAAATAAAATCAATTGTAGCAATCTGCTTATTTGGATTTGGATTCTTCCAAGTTGTAACATATGAGCAGCCGCTCATTCCATCACCTACTGGAGCAAGGATGCCAACCTTTGCCTCAGGTAAATCACGCTTGGCCATCCAGTCGCCAATATGTACACCAGAAGCACATGTAAATACTTGTGTTGTGCCATCTGCATAATTGATGCGATAATGGCAAGCTGTGCCTTTAAAGCACCAAGCTGCTGTATGCAAGAAATGAAGCTTTGCAAATTTTCCATTTACTTTGATGCCCTTTACTATTGCTGGGAAATAGCTGCGAGCAGAGCCCTTGAGTCGGATACAGCTTAAGCCATTATTTGTGGCAGGGCCTATTACATCAAAAGGAATGCCAGAAGCGACCTGAGTTCCTGTTGGAACATTCTTAAAGTTCTGAGGACCTTGATCTGTCCAACCTCCCTTTTTATCTGCATCTACATCATCAGCAAAGCCAGCATTTGCATAAGGACGCAAATCAATTTTCTTTGCAAACTCTGACTTAAGTGAACCATCGGCAGCGGCACCACCTGACATTGCAGCAACATCAGATACTAGGTTCTTACTCTCAAGTAAGTAGCGAAGAATATTCTCCCAGTAGGTTGCTGCAGCACTGTCTTCTTTGTAGCACCGCAATACTTGCAATGTATTGATGAAGACTCTGCCACTGCCATGTGTGGCTTCAACAATTGCTGAACCAAAGTTATGTGGAGAGCCAATAGTTGGTCCTTTTGATGCAAGGCTTGCCTTCCAATCAAATGGTGAAATATAGGTCTGTGATACAAAGCCACCACCTGCGTTATTCCAGGTTTCAAATTGCTTCCATGACAAGCCTTTGAAGACTGGATGGCCTTTGTATACCATATCAACAAAGCTGCTATCATGCTTGAATATAGAAATGCCGCCTGGAAGTGCTGTCATTGGGTTATGCTGCTCCATTACCAGAATAATACCACCAGCATTCAAATAATCAATAATATCCTTTGAGCGACCGCGGAATACTTGCTCTGTGGCATAGTCAGGAGGAACAATCAAAACGCTATTATTTACAGGAAGCTCTGTTGCTTTTGCAACTTTCTTGTATGGGATACCATATCGTTCAAGTGCTTCTGCAGCAATTGCTGTATTTTCCGGAGCAAGGTCTAGTAAGTATGCTGAGCGAATTGGTTTGATAGGTGCAGCCTCTGATTTTGAAATAAATACATCATAATAATTTCTGCCAACCTCTTTGCCTGATGCATCATCAAGAGCAATCACGAGACGATATTCTCCAGAGGCAACCTTTGGCACTGTCATTGAGACGACAGTCTTTTCGCTATGACCAAAATCTGGCACATTGATTGAAGCCGGTGAAAGCTTCAATTCTGCTACTTGTTGCTTATCTGAATACAAATATGCCTTTAGCTTTGCATTTGGATATGGCTTATTTGACACATTATGTACTGCAGCAGCCAACTTTATTTGTTTACCACCAAACAGATTGCGTGGAACAACCTTGTTGGATGTGCGAAGCATTGGATAAACTGGTTGAGTCCATAGCTCAACCTCATCAATTGCTCCGGTGTACCAAGGGGCAAAGCCTCGCATACGTGAATCCCAACGAAATTCATCAAACACGCGGCGACAATAATAGTTTCTTGCCCAATATTCAAAATTCTTTGTATTGATGATATCAAGTGGTGAGCAGCCCATAAAGCCGACAATCTGAGGAGCACCCCAAGAGAAGTTACGCTTAAAGTAACGACCATACTCACTGCGATCACCTGGCTGATAATTTGGATCTAATTCAATACCCCAAGAGAAGCCAACTAGCTCATAAGCAACTGTAGGCATATTACGAGCAGCTGCTTCACCATAGCGCTTCTTATTGTCTTCTACAATACCGGCCAATTCTGCTTGCAAATGACCTACAGGACCTGACAAAGATGTGTAGGTATGAAAATCAAGCAAATCTGTCTTTAGAGGGAAATCGCCAGCAAAGCCTCTGCCAACACCTGAAAAGGAACTTACTGGCATTGCTTTATCTGCTAACAACTTCTTAACTAAATCATAATTGTCATCTACAAGCTTAGCAATTTTCTCATTTTTATAAACGTGAATTTCATTACCTAATGATAATGCACAAACTGATGGGTGTTTTTGGCTATAAAGAACAAATTCCTCTAGCTCAACCTTGCTATTTTTACTAAATTCTTCATAATTCAAGTTTGAACTAAAGCTCCAAGCCCATTCGTGGAAAATGATTAAACCACACTCATCTGCCACACGAAGATATGTCTCGTTGATTGGTTCATGTGCTGTACGAATAATAATGTGTCCTTCATTGAGGTAGCGAAGCACATTCTTTTCTATAGAGTTTTCAAGTTTTGCCGGATCTTTACCAATTCCATCCCAAGTATTGGAATTTGTATTTTGTGCAAACATGTAAACCTTGCGTCCATTGAAATAAAATTCTCCATTCTTTATTTCAAAACGGCGTACGCCAAAGCGGAAGGTTGTTACAGAAATTAGCTTTGTCTTATCTTCATTCCAAAGCTCAACAAAATAATCATAAAGATATGGATTTCCAATTTCCCAGCGTCTTAGCTTACTTGCATCAATTGTTGTGTTAAATTTGCCTGTGCCGTTAACCTTGCTTTCAGATTTGCAAAGCTTTGTTTTTGGAGCATCAACTGCAGAAGGAACAACATAAGATGAAATTACATATTTTTTATTTTGAGCTGTAGCACCCTTAAACGAATGTGAAAAAGAGACACTCTTCAGGTCGGCACTTGTTACAGCTGCTAATACATCAAGCTTAGCTTCTGCCTTTGGTGTAGAGATAAGTGTTACATTACCCCAAAGACCTGCCTTTAGAACACCACGCCACCACTGTGTGCCGTAGGCATGTGTAAGTTTAATTGGCTTTTCTGCAAATTTACCAATATCACCTTGGTGGTGAATTGCGATAACATTTTTACCGGGCTTCAGAGCATCTGTTGGAAGTGTGATACGCCATGGATTAAATTCGCTCTTATGGTCGGCAATTTGTTTTCCATTAAGAAAAACAGTAACATGATATGATGCTACAGAAAAATCTAATTCAAATGATTTTGTCTGATAATCAGCATCTGAAATTGTAAATTCATTGCGATACCAAGAGCGTACAAACGGATGACCACTCTTGTTATTTGAACCAGGGAACTCCTTATAGGTTGAGCTAGGAAGTGTTACACTCTTCCAACCCTTTGTGGAGCACTCTATTTTTGATTCAGGCTCAGATGCAAGATCTACATTGAATAAAGTTTTTGAAAACTTTGGGCTTTGCTGCTTCCAACCTGTATTCATAAGAATACGAGTTGATTTATACTTTGGATATGCTGACAGCAGCTCCTGCTCT
This sequence comes from Kiritimatiellia bacterium, assembly GCA_017648065.1. Taxonomy (GTDB): domain Bacteria; phylum Verrucomicrobiota; class Kiritimatiellia; order RFP12; family UBA3636; genus RGIG990. Next base: position 12,561 of record JAGCJJ010000087.1, read on the forward strand.
GGCACACAAACCAAGCGTTTATGTGCAGGCAAAGGCTCTGGCAGCCAAGGATTGGCTGCCTCTGCTACTGCATTGACACTGCCACAAGCAAGCATTGCACCAAGTGCAGATACTATGACCTTTCGAAATAAATTTAACCTATCTCCCATTATTTTAATCCCCTATCAAATTTATCCACGAACAAAAGCATCTGGCACCCAAAGATTATTTTCATCACCAATGCCAAAAACAACCTCTGCCTTTTCTTGAGTTGTATTGCTTGGTGTAAGACAAATTGTCATCTTATGCACACCAGCACTCAGCTCTAGATCACAGGATTGATTTAATGGTGCACGATGATAGGATGGCACCATATCGCCGAATTCACGTCCGAACTGATAATTCTTATCTACGTATACATGTGAATTTGCATTTGTATTACACATTACACGATATTTACCTGCCTTTGAAATAATAAATGGAACTGTGATAAGCATAATTCCATCAGGCATTACTTCTCTTAAATCTACTGTGAAATAATTTCCTGGCAGCTTGATATAATCAACTATTTTTTGTTCTACCTGAATTGGGAAACGGCGATAATCTTTGCCAAACCAAGGGCGGAAGATATACTTCTCAGCAGAAATTTTATATCTTGCAAAATCTGGTGCTGGTGACTCCTCTACTTCAAGGGAAACCTTTTCTTTTAATTCAAGAACAAGCTCAGTAAATTCAGCTATTGTTTTTGGTGGATTGATTCCTGAAATTTCTTTGCTTACAACGATATTATCACCTATTGGTTGTTTCCATCGTTCAGGGATTTTATCGTAAGCAATTATTCCCATAATTGCACCAACTGTAGCGCCTGTGCAGTCTGCATCCTCTCCAAAGTTTACTGCAGTACAAATTGCCTTTTCAAAATCTCCATCTGAAAGAAGAAGAGCTGCAACCATGAATGGGATATTCATTTTTACATCGGTGAAATTTGTTACGCCATATTTATCAAGGATCTGCTTGCGAATTATAAGTGGGTCTGAGGATTGTGTGCACCAGCCAATAGTATCACATATTGCTTCAAATAGGCGACAATTACAAGGAATGTATTGAAGTGCATTTCCTATTAGCTCTGGAATATTGCTTGAGCAGAAAGCCATTGCTTCAAGAGCAGCAAGATATTGTTCTGCATATAAACCGTCGCCTTTATGATCTACGCATGCATCCTCATAGGCGTAGGCGACAGCCTTAGCAGGGTCGCCAGGAGCAAGTGCTGCCCATAGTTCGCTACGAATTGCGGCACCAAGTCCATCTACAAACCAATTATCGTATGAACCGGTATATGGAGGTTTAAGGCCGATTGAGATATTGCGTAGAGCAATACCATATTCATCAAATGGGAAGCGTACACAATCACGCCATGCTTCTGCGAAGCGTTGTCGATTGATTTTATAATTCCAATCAGTGGAGAGTTTGCATGCCCAAAGGATTTGCAGGTCCAAATCATCGTTTGGCATCATTTCTGTTGGTTCTGGGGTATAAAAAGTAAGAGATAAAGGGCTGCTGCAGCCTTCCCAAGGCATGCCGAGAGTTCCGCCGATGGCTTTACCAAGCCACATTCCATAGACTTTTTCTTTAAAATTATTCATAATATTACCTTAATTGCAATGCTTCGTTGCAGTGATATTATGATACAAAAATTCAAGTATTTAAGTCAAATAAAATGCAAGAAAACAGCTAGGAAGAGCTATGGAGTGGCAGGAGTAAGTGTGGGGGCAAAAAGTGATGTCGCGACTGCTCCTGCACCTCTCACAACCGAAGTATAACCAGTTTATTTTAGATAAATAAATTTGTCCCCACGGTCTCCTGTGTCTCCATTGTCCCCTAAGCGCTCAAAATTTTATATTCGCGCTAACGAATTAAATTTAGCTAATAGGTAATAGTGAATAGGTAATAAATAAATAATAAAAACTTATTGTCTTATGAGTTAAGATTTTACGCAATGCGGGCGTGCAAAGCACACATTGCGTAAAAAAAATTAGCAAGGCAATGGTACCTTGCTAATGCTTAAATAATTAAACTTTACCGCATATATTGCATTGCAATGCTTCATATGCCACCGGCATGCTTCATGGTGCTACGCACCGCTTCATAGCGCTTGCGCTGCTTCATCTAAATTCGGCTCCTGCCGAATTTAGGCCCCTCTTGGTGCATCACGCACAGCACATGCAGCACCCAAACCAAATCCTATCAATAAAAACAATCGTCTGATTGTCCCAAATGCACAAGTAGTAATTCTGCAAGGCGAGATAGTTTGCAGCTGATTATGCAGGATTAGTCGAGATATTTCTGAGCAAGTTTTTTGATTTCTTGCACTGTATTTTCTGCTGTAATTGTAGGCAGATATTTATCAATATATGCCTTCAATGCTGCCTTGTTGATTGGCTTTGGATTTACAGATACACGACGCTCAAAATTCTTGTAAAGAATATTTTCAGCAGCCTCATCAGGAAGCTTTAATCCTGTTAATGGTTTATCATCAAAAGTAGGGTTGACCTCATCTGTTGTAATAAAACGATATAGTCTATCCATACACCAAATTGGGAAACGTGCTGGCCAAGGATGTGTTCCATCTGTACCAACAGAGATTCTGTTACTATTCTTTATAAAGAACTCACGATAAAAATCATGATTATTTTCAAAAGAGAAATACATTTCTGTGCCTGGAGTAATATCAACATTCAAATTTGGATATTTATCAAACAATGCTTGAAGTTTCTCAGGCTTCTCTCCGCAAAAATAGAAATGTGCAAATGTAATAGCAATATTAGGATTTTTCTCTAAAATCGCCTCTGCTTGTCTATAAAGCTCTTCATGTGTAGCAAATGACCCATCTCCATAGTACCAGCCTATCTTAATTCTATCTGGTGTTGCTAGCGCAGGATCCCAAAACTCAATAGGGTCATTAACATGAAATACAAGATGTGTTTTATTCTTTTCTACTTCTGAATAAAAACGCATAAGCTCAGGATGAAGCAAGTTCTTACCAATTCGTTTATGATAATCTGGCTTTCCTTCCAACATCTTTATTCCATCAAATCCAATCTCCATTAACTCTTTATATTGAGTAACGTAATCAAATCCTTCTTCCAATTTCTCTGGAATTACTACTCCAAAATGCTCTAAACAAGCATGCGCAAACACATCTGGATGTGCAATTTTATAAAAAGCACATTGAATATTGTTTGCAGCAGATGAAATAGAATCTGGTCCAGATTTTATATGTGGAATTGCACAAATGTTGTAGCTTCTAATACCAATATCATCACGATATTTCTCAAATGAATCAATAAAATAACCCTCTTCTCCACTAAATGCCTCTATGTGAAGATGTCCATCTATTACTTTTTCTATTTTCATACTGTTCCTATTTGTCAGTAGAGAAGTTCACCCTTCCCTACCGACAAAATTCTTTTTATAAAATAAAATTTATATTAGTTGTGCTTACCCTTACGTCCAACATTTGCCCCTAAAATTACATAAACAACAAGTGTTGTCAGCATTGCATTAATTGCAGGAAGGCCCATCTTGCACCACTCACCTACACATGGAATATTTACATAACCAAAGCCCATCAGGCCAACCAATGAACCTAATGCCCAAGCAATCACTGCACTAATATTTACCTTGGCAAATCCATGCTCGCCATATGGCTTATACTTACCACGGTTGATAATAAAGAAATCTGTAATAAGCAATGCACCTACAGGTGGTAGGAATGTATTCAAAATATTCAACCAACCACAGAAATTGTCATACAACCAAATAGCTGCAAGTGTTCCAATTATACCATTAACCAATACTAAATACTTCTTTGGCAGCTTTGTAATATTTGACAAGCCCAAACCAGATGTGTAAAGAGCATTATCATTTGTTGTCCAAATATTCAAGCCTAGCACAATAATAGCTGCACCAAGCAAGCCCTGTGCCTTTAGTACGATTGAAATATCACTGATTCCCCAAACCATTGCTCCTGCTGCACCAAAGAAGAACATTAGCGAATTACCAATGAAAAATGCAAGAGCTGTTGTTGAAACTGCAATCTTTGAATTGCGAGAGAAACGAGCAAAGTCAGGTGTGCAAGAACCACCAGAGATAAATGAACCAATTGCAATTGAAATTGCTGCTGCCATTGTAAGCTGCATACTTGCTTCTGGTGTGTAGCTCTTCATCAATTCCCAGCCATTAGCTACGCCTGCTGCAGTAATTGCGTCAACCTTGTCAACAAACATTGCACAATAAGCAGAATAACAACCCAATACCGCAATTGATGGTACAGCAATAATACTGATAATTGAAAGTGCCTTAATTCCCCAGTATGCAGTACTTGTCATAATTAAACCTGATGCTAATACAATAATGTATAGCAAACGAGCTGGCAAATCTACTTTATCAAATGCAATTCTGACTGTTTCACCACCCAATATCCAAGTACCCTGTAAGCATGGCAAATCATTTAGTGCTATTGCTGTAGGGATAGCAAACATTGCAACACCTACACCAAACCAACCAATCTGTGTGAATGCAAGTGCTGAAGATGGTATAAATGAACCATAAGAACCAAAGGAATAACGAGATAACAAATGAACAGACAAACCTGTTCTTGCTGACATCAATGCAAGCAAGGATGTGTAAACACCAAGAATTAAGTTACCTACTGTTACTGCAATAATAAACTGCTTTAAGCTTAGACCTGCACCAAGATTTCCACCTGCCCACATACTTGCAGAGAAGAAGGTGAAGCCCATCATAATTACAAACATCGACCAGAAACCACGCTTTTGTGACTCTGCCACAGATGTTAATGCAAAATCATGATCATTATTATTACTCATATCCTTGTTATTCCTTTCTATCTTTTTAATATTTTATCCATAGCACCGATTTGCTCAAGTGCTATAGTGCGTAAATCTTGTTTGCCAAAACGTGAAGAATCTAAATCTGGGAAGCGCTCCTCAACCAAATCCTTAAATGTCATGCCTGTCTCAGACAGCTTAAGAACCTGTGTCCAGTACTCCAGAACATCCTCAGCATATTCATTTATCCAAAATGCACGAGAACCTGCATCATAAATTGTGCAGCGCTCAATTGGATAGCTTGCTTTCTCATATTGTGATTCAATAAACTCTGGAGCCATAAGGCTTCCCCACCGAACAAGATCTGTACCAGGCAAGCGAATTGTCAAAGGTGTATTTTTATCTGGAACGATGAAGCGTCCCTCTAAATAAATTACAACCGTACGCTTGAAATTAGGGAAGGTTGCACGACAACGCTCATCAAGGCGTTGGAATATTTCCTCTGTCTTGATACCGCCATAGGTGAAGAAATAGATATTTCTTAAATCGGTCTTATGCTCTACTGCTGCATCAATCAGCTCGTTAAAGCCATATTCAAGGCTTGTTCCTGTAGCAACGACATCACCAATATAAAGAGATGTAGCACATGGGAAATATAGCTTTTTATAGCTATTTTCCGTAATATGCCATGTACCATCAATTGGAGATTGTGCTCGCTGTGCACTCAAGAAACATGTGGTATGATAATTCCAACCATACGCATCTGCCAATGCATCACGTAAGCCAAAATTTAAACCTCCGCGCAAGATATTTGCTACCATTGCATCTGCTTCTGTAACCCCATCAAGCGGAAGCATCTTTAGCACTTCTGTGCATGCTTTTTGTAATAGTTTTGTATATTCTATTCCGCAGACCTTTGGATCATTACAAATTGCTCTTGTATATGGTGTAGTGGCAATATATGCCTCTACACGACCAAAACCTGGAGCAATTTTATATATTGCGCTATCATTCTGCGCCACAACCTTATCTAATTTGAATTGGGATGGCATAAGACCTCGTTTATATATTTTTAGATTAGAACAAATTAAAAATTGATAGTAAGCTCACAATTTGCAGGAAGCTCAATACTTAGCTTATCTTCTGTCCAAGCAAAATCACTTGCAACGCCATTAACAAGTACTGCACTTGGCTTTGTGGCAGAGTAAGCAACAAAGCAACCATTACCATGAAGTTTCATAGAGACAGAACCATTTGCTTGCCACTCTAGCTTCTCAATTGCACCTAATGTATTGAACATATTTACTAAACCAATTGGAGCAAAGCCATTTTCAATTGGAGATAGTGTCAACAATTCAAATTCGTATGGTGGCAATGACATATCCATTGAATCACCGCGCTTAATTGTTGTTAACTCTTGGCGGGCATCACTCCAGCAAGCATATGTCTTACCTGTATCTGCAAGCTCTTCAACATCTGCAATATCAAAGCTGCAATCAGATGTTTGTGTGCAACCCTCTTTTGGAGAAACCATAGAGAAGAATGAACACATTGTTCCATAATTAAATGGAGTAACAAGTCCCAAAGGTGCGCTACCTTCCATCAAATCCATAAATACAGAACAAGTCATTGCTCGTGCCGGTGCTACTGCTCGTGGTGTTGTGCCATCAGCAAATACTGTACGCTTTAGCACAGAAGCATCATGCTTACCAGGCTCATCAGCGAAATACATTGGGCCACCTGAAATTGCTCTTGCAGCTGCATGATACTTACCTGTGGCATGGTCAGAAAGGAACATATCCCAATCCATCCATAAGAAATTACCAAACCATGTAGCTGTCATTGCGTTTGTATACAAATGCAATGCATGGGAAGCTGGTTCATTAGGGAAATAATCATCTGATGAACGAGTAATATTATTCTCCATAGAGTTATAGAACACTTCTGGAGCATGCGCCATACATGTAATGAGGTTATTATTAAAATATTTCTTTGTTGTTTGATTCATAGCCTCACGCATTTGGTTAAAGCGCTTTACTCTGCCACCAAAACCAGAAGAAAGGAAGGTCAATGATGCTTGGTTATCAATCTTTACACCATCAATACCACATTCTGCCAAATGTGAATGGTATGCTTCATAGAATTTTGCAAAATCTACTGGAATTGATGATAGCAAGCCCTTCTGCCAATCGCAAATGCTATTATCGCAATAACGAAGCACTGTCTTATCTGCAAGCTCTGAATTTGGGAACAAATCCTTTGCTACACCCTGCCAATAACCGCACACAGCATGCCAAACCATAAAGGTATCAATGCTTGTAAGCTCCTTTACTTTGGCAACAAATTCTTTCATGCTGCCAAACTTTGCATTACCATCCCAGCCGACAAGTACATTACCACCTGTCTTAAATGGAGCAACATCCTGCCAACCATCATCAAGGATCAAGGTGCGTGGCTCAATACCAACATCCTTAAGTGTTTGTAATCCCTTGAGCACCTTCTCTGCACTTACCTCTTGATAAAAAGCATTCCATGTGCACCACCCCAGTTTCTTAGCAAACTCAGGATATTCCTTATCCTTACGCAGTACCGCTGTAGGCTTAAAGCGATTTACCTCTTCTGCTGCCTGATTGATAATCTCAGGCAAATTATTGCCATTGATAATAAATGCACCAACACAAGGCTCAACCAATGTATATGCATCACCAGTTTCACCAAAGAAATTGAAAGCTGGCTCTGTTGGATTGCGCTTCTCACGAGGCATTGGTTTAGGATTCATATAGATGCATGCATTATCAGATGGGATTGCAACAATAAATGTATATGAATTGTCCTCATGTGCAATAGCAAGCCATGTAATCTGATTTTTTATATCTATTGTTGGATCTCCGCCAAATGGAGAAAACCAATATGGAGTATCTGGACGTAAGTGGCACCCACCCAACCCTTTAGCAGCAATAAATGCGCCTAGATTCTGCAATGTAATTGGGCCATCATTCTCAGGGAAATTGATTTTTAGAAATGCACCTGCTTGTGTTTCTATTGGGGCTACTGAAAATCCACCATTAATTGATTTGATTATTGGTTTATCGTTAAGAAATAAAATATCATCAACAATTTTTGCATTCATGAAAGAAATTCTCCATTTTTTATTGGTTATTCTAGCATTTTAGAGAGAAATAATAAATCTTTTTTTTGCAAAGGTTGGAAGAGAAATGGGAATAAAAACCAAGTCAGATTTTGAAAATATTTTCATTTTTTCAATTACTTTATTATTTATGTATGTTATAATGCATACGTTGCTTGGGTTAGTGTTTTACCTTTTTTATTTGTTTTATACCCAAATTAGCGAATTTCCAGGAAATATCATGGCTTTGAAAATCTTTTCTTTAACAAAAATTGAACATTTAGCAAATAAACTAATAGCAACCCTATTTAGTAATTCTGCAGCGCTTGATCCTTTTGCTAAGCGCCAAATAATTGTTCCAAATAAAAACATTGAAAAATGGCTGAAATTCTATATTGCTCAAAAGAATAATGTATGCGTAGGCGTAGAATTCCCTTTCTTTGATAAATTTCTTTTCAATACTCTTGCAACGCTTGTTGACTCTTCCACCTATTTTCAGCAAGTTTCTGAAGCTGACTTGCAAATCAAAATTGCGAACTTAGTTATTTCTGACGAAAGTGATTGGCTCTCCCCTCTTCGTAAATATGTTTTTGGAGATTCTGAAGAAACAGAAATCACACAAACCCAAACTGCCCGTAAGCTTTGGCAACTATCTGGTAAGTTAGCAAACTATATTCGCGAATACGAATTTCGACGTATTGATTATATCAATGCTTTCCTAGATGACGATTGGATTAACAAAACAAAAGCAATCATTAAAAACAGTAATGCAAACAAGGAAAATCTTGTCTTGGCCCAGGCATATCTTTGTCGCAAGCTATTTCTTGAAATTTATAATAAAAAAGGCAACACACTATCCCTTCGTCAGATGCTTGAGCGTACATACAATGCTAAAGCATCTAAAACAAAGGAAACTTTATACTTCTTTGGTTTGTCAACCTTCTCACCTCTTCATGCTAAAGCTATTCATCTTCTGGCGAAACACTACGACATTGAATTCTACCATATCAATGTATGTATGGAATATTGGGGAGATGCAAAAACTCCATGGGAGAAGTTAAAGGAAGCTACTCTTAACGAAACTACAGAAAAGCTATTTCTTGGCGACGACCCTCTAATCGAAAATGAACTGCTCAATGCATGGGGATCTGCAGGTCGCGAAACCATGAAGCTTCTCGTTGATTTAGAAGAAGGCAGCGACACTGAATATTTTGCGGAAGACGATTTTGATGAGTTTGAAACAACCTCTGTTTTGGAAGCTCTGCAAAAAGGTATTAAATCAAGGTCAAGCAATGCAGATAAAAAAATTATTCAGGATAGCTCTGTACAGATTCTTGCTTGCCCAGATCAGAAACGAGAAATAGAAACTATTTATAATTCTATTCTTGATACCCTCTTCCATAAACAAGAGAAGAAAACAGATGCGAATGGGAAAATATGCAGCATCTCACCACGAGAAGATATTTCATTATCTGATTTTGCAATCCTTGTCCCAAACATGGCAAAATATCGTCCAATCATTGAAACTGTTTTCAATTCACGAGGCGAACTACCTTATGGTTTATTAGACTCCGCTGCATCAGCAGAAAGCCATTACTTACGTGGCGTCATCGAGCTATTAACTATTGCTCAATTCTGTTACACTCGTTCCAGCATGGTAAGCTTACTTTCAAATCCATGCGTAATGGAAACGTGGAACTATTCTGATGATGATTTAGCTATATGGATTGAATATATTGATAAGCTTGGTATTCACCATCACTTTTCACACGATGGCTTAGAAGAAGATGGACTAATTGCCGGCGACGAATTTACCTGGGATTATGCTCTGTCACGTTTACGTTTAGGTTTAATTACAACAGACGAATTTGATTCAAAAGCTATTCCTCTATACACAACAAACAATATGTATAAGGAAAGAATCGAAAAGCTTTCTGCTCTAATTGAGACAATATACCATGCCACAAATCCTTTCAAATCTAAATTACTGACAATAGCAGAATGGCTTGAGACATTGCTATCTGCTACTGGCAATATCTTAGGTACTGCAGATGAAAGAATGCTTGGCAATATCATATCTGCACTTAAGCAACTTGAAAAAGATTTCTCTAAAGAAGCAAAATTTCATTCTGCTTTAATCTTGGAATATTTGAAAGACAAACTTTCTAATATTTCGTGCAGTCGTGGTTCTTTCCTTACTTCCGGAGTAACAATTGCTGCAATGCAGCCAATGCGCCCTATTCCATTCAAATACATTTATGTTGTAGGACTTGGAGAGGGAGAATTTCCTGGCAACAACCAAGAGTCAACTTTGGATATTCGTGCATTAAAGAGAATGCTTGGAGATACCAGTTTTGCATCGCGTAATTTATACCTATTCCTAGAACTTGTAATGTCAGCACGCGGGCGACTTGTTCTCTCTTATGTAGCAAAAGACACAAAGAAGGATATTGAGAAGTACCCTTCCCCTGTAATCAACCAGCTAGAGCGTTTCTTAAAGAATTACATTATCAGCTCAGATTTCAAAGAATTCATTGTACCATTACAGGAATACATTGTTCCAAAAATTGATGCACAGGATAATGATAAATTTACAAACCTAAAAAACAACTACAACAACTTTATTACTATTGGGAATAATATTTCTCAAAATATAGAGTACAAGAACGAAATCTTGGAAGCAATTTCCTCAAAAGAAAAACTTCAAGATAAACTCTCACGTTCTTTATACAATTTAAAGCCTGATTTCAATGAGCTAATTCAAAATCAAGGTTCACTTGAAAAAAACGAAGAAATCTACTATTGGAGTTCTTATGTGCTAGCTGATTTTCTCAAGAACTCACGTCAGGCAATACTAAAGCACGTATACCGCGTAGCATCAAAATCAGAAGAAATTGATACAACAAAGGATACAGCGCCTAAAGCAATTGATGATGAAAACGAATTTGTTTCTTTTGATTTGGAAAGAAGTATTTTCTCTGAGATATTAAACAGAAGAAAATGTAGCAATTCTGAACTTCTAAATAATAAAGATGCGGCTTGGATTATCGCTTCATCATACTTTAAAGCAAAGCGTCAGTCTATGACACCTGTCGGCGTAGTAGGTGATTATGATATACGCGTACAGACACAATCTATCCTTGGCGAAAATTACGAAGAAGAACCGGATGAACCATGTCAGCAAAATGCAAACATAGATTCTCTCATCAATAAGCTTCCTGAGGGTGGCGAATGGGTAAAAATAAATATTGGTAAGCATAATATCGCCAATGAGGCAGAATCATCAGAGAAAGAGTTGGCGTTCCCTGCACTATCATATTCCTTTGAAAACATTAACAATACAAATATATCCGTCTTCTTAGGAGCATCTATAGATAATGTATATATTAAAGACAACTCAATTATCTATATTTCTGATAAACGTGCAAATCCTAAAAGCAGATTCTTGAGTACATCTTTACTAAATCCGTTATTGTCTATTATTATGTATGTAGCATCGCAAGATGAAAACAAAGATGAAAATATATACTCAATCATAATAAAAACAATTAACACCGATGAGAAAAATACTCAACCTGACTTTGAAATCAACCTCAGCAAAAAAGAAGCTGCTGATTACATCAATTTACTAGTGAGTGAAATGGTTAATCCTGATTCAATTAAGCAGAATTATCAATACCAATGCTTATGTGATGTAATTAATCAAACAGCATTTAGCAAAAACAGTATGCTAAAACTAGAATTAGATATTGAAAGTAAGATAAGACTCGATAGGAATGAAATAGTTGAAAATATTATAAATTATGATTCTAATTCACAAGAAGAATACAGATTAAATATTTCAAATCCTCCATACTGTGAAGGAGCAATAATAGAATTATTCCCTGAGATTAAATCTATAGACGAAACATTTATAGAAAATTTCATGAATATATTAAATACGCGCTACTATATTCCAATGATACTACCACTAAAAGAAGCAGAACTCAAAACAGATGAATGTTAGGATTTTAGATATGAACGAGAATAAAGAGCAAGGAATTTGGGAGCGTATTGATTACAATCGCCATGCAGTAATTGAAGCATCAGCAGGTACAGGTAAAACCTATACCCTTGAGCGCATCGTACTCGAGTTAATTTTAAAGCACAAAATTTCAGTAAACGAGATATTGATTGTTACTTTTACAGAAAAGGCTGCCGGCGAAATCAAGGATCGCGTCCGTAAAATAATTACAGATGAATATGACAAAGCTCGTGCACAAAACGATGTTACTAATGCTAATTTATTAAAATCCGCAATAGATTTATTTGATAGTGCTGATATTTCTACAATTCATGGCTTCTGTAAAAAGATGCTGACACAATATGCTTTTGAAAACAATTCTGCCCTATCACAAGAAATAAGCAATAACACATTCACAATAGAAGCTTTTAATAATGTTATTTTAAGCAAAGACTTTTTTGCTTGTGGCGGCATTAAAATTTTAGAGAGCTTTTTCTCTGGAGAAAAAATCGCCGATTTAAATGGCGATTTAAGTTTAATTGAAGCCTTTAAGGAAAATGCACTAAACAATATTGTTCTTGCAGATTATCAGGATTTAGATGATAACGACCTAAAGATTATTGACGATTTTGATAAGCTTTGCATTGAAGTCAAGAATGAGATTACACATATTCTGGAACTAGGCGATTACAATCCTGAACAAATATATAATATCTCTATCTATAGTGATTTAGGTTCTGGCTGGGGTGTTAACGGAAATAAACTAAGAAATTATTCTGATAAATTAAAAGAATATGATCAGACTCTTTCTGACATTTTGAATAAAAAATGTTCTATTACATTTCCTCCTAGCTCAGGTGCATTTAATACAAACTTTTCTAACGAAGCTGTATTTTACATTGATAATGGTGCCAAAAAGAAAAATTATCAGACTCTAGAGCAAATTTGTCCTAATCTGCATAGTATTCACAATAGAATCATTTGGGCTTGCCAAAAGCTTGTAGATTTATTTGAAAAGAATAAGAAAACCTTCCAAAAGCGACTAATTGATTTAGTTATTAAGGAACGCAAAAGATTAAAGGAAGAACATCAAACGATTTCTTTTGATGATTTAATTATCAATTTCGATGATGCTCTTCAACCTTCTGCTGCAAATTCTATTGCTCTTATAAATGCTTTGCGCGACAAATATAAGGTTGCTTTAATTGATGAATTTCAAGATACCGATGGACTACAGTGGGATATTTTCAGCAGGATATTCACATCATTCTACGAAAAAGACTATCCTACAAACTCCTTCAACGAGAAACGCAATACACTTATTGTTGTTGGCGATCCTAAACAAGCTATTTACAAATTCCGCGGGGCCGATTTAAACACATATTTTCTTGCAAAAGAAATTATAACTAAAAAATTAAATGGTCAGCTTTACAGTCTGGACACCACTTATCGTTGCACAAACGAAATGGTTGATGTTTACAACACATTCTTCTGTAATGATTGGTTTAATGTTGCAGGAGCTCCTGAAGTTGCTGGAATTACAGAAATAAAATATAACAATGTAAATTCGCCAAGCGAGAACAAAAAAACAACAGCATGGTTTCCAGAAGATTTCTCAACGGTGAATATTGTTGATTGTGACTACAAGAATTTCAGGCAATATATTCAAGGTTGTGCTTGTGCAATTAAATCTCTTGTAAATACACCAGCTGATGAAGGTAAATGCACATATAGCGACTTTTGTTTTCTAGTTCGCGGAAAAAATGAAGCTCTTAATATTGCTGAGATTCTAAAAGAATATAAGCTTCCATACCTATATCAAAAAGATTCCTCTCTCTATGAATCTGATGAAGCAATGGGAATAATCATTGTGCTCAAATTTCTTCTTGAGCCAAACAATCGTAAGCTTAGAAATGCTGCATTATTGACAGACTTCTTTGATGCAGAACCTAGAGACATTCAGGTTTTGGCAAATATAAGCAGTTTAGATTTACCATGCATTCAAAAGTGGCTGGAATATCTAAATGCAAATCAATGGGAAAAGCTATTCCACTCAATGTTATATGATAGTGGTCTGTATTTCAGATTATGCGAACGAATTAATGAAGATATTTCTGCAGAGATTAAACTCGGTACATATAATCAACTTTTCGAAGAACTTTTAGTAGCAGCTAAAGAGCAACAACTTTCTGTTTACGAATTTCCTACATTCTTGAAAGGAATTAAACGTAAAACAGCTGAGGACGAAGTAGAAAACTCACTTAAAAAGGTTACAGATGAGCCACGCATACAAATTATGACTATGCATGCATCTAAAGGCTTAGAGTTTAAGGTTGTCTTTTATTGTGCAGGATTCAAAAAAGAACCTGATGGCGGATATTGCACAGACCACTACTCTATGTCATCTTCATCTGCTAGCGAAGAACTTTCTGGAATAAAATCTCTTTATTTCAATAAGAAGCACATATCTAACTACCATAAAGAGATTATTATTTACGATGACAAATGCGAGCTACGTCGTTTAACCTATGTAGCAATTACGCGAGCACAATACATGATATTCTTCCCTTGTGGGGAAAAAGCGATCGAGGATACAGAGAACTCCATACCTTTATTGTATTCAAGCAGCAACCCAATGAAAAACTTTGTTGGGCCTGCCTTGACACGTTTAGCAACATCAAATGAAACAAATAATTTAATTAAGCTTTATACACCAGATTTATCAAAGCTAGAATATTATGCATCAAAACAAGAATACAATGGCGAAGAAGATGAAACTATAGCTAAAGAAGAACAAGCTTATTCGCCAATATGGGATTTACCAAATTTGATGCGTCATAAAGTATCGCTTGATAGTTTCAGCTCTATCAATCGTCATCACAAAGAAGCCCAAAATGAAATTTACTTTGATGACGAGAATGACAAAGAAAATGATGAGCTTGCAAATCAACCTGAAGAAAAAGAACACATTGAGGCAGTTCCTACTCTACTGCCTCCTGGAGCAACCTTTGGTAAGTGCTTCCACGATATAATGGAAACACTTGCAAAAGGAAGTAATGGAATTGACTTCGGTTATGTTGCAAGCATCAAACAAGAATATATCTATACCGACAATAAATTTGATGAAATTGTAAAAGCGGCAATGTTACAATACGGGATACAAAACCAACTCCAGATAGGCAACGAGAATAAAATTATTGATTCAGCATCAAATGAATTAAAACGCATGGCTTGGAATACTCTTAATATGCCAATTCCAATGCTTCAAGGAGAAAAGCTTGGTAATCTTAAAACCTCAGATATGAAAGCTGAGTTGGAATTCTATATCAATAAAAATGAATATCTGACTGAGGAAATTAAAAATAATATTATGATTGGTTTTATTGATCTACTTTTCCGTATAGATAATAAATATTACATTCTTGACTGGAAAACAAATTTAATTCCAAGCTATGACACTGCCACAGTCAATGAAGCTATGGAAGAAGCAAACTATACACTTCAGCACGAAATTTATTCTATTGCTACTATCCAATGGTTTGCAAAGCTATTTGGAAATGACATTGAGAAGGCAAAAGAAATGCTTGGTGGCACGGTCTACCTTTTTGTTCGAGGTGGTGCAAACAATTTAGGAGACAAACCTGGTTGCTATGAAAAAGGTTGGAATCCAAGCGATTTTGACCCAACATGTGAGCGTATCAAAGAAGAAATTAAGCAATCAATTTCCTTTGCACAACTAAACGATTACTAATTCAAATGCATATTATTACATAGAGGAATGAATTTATGGAAAACATTTTAATTTCAATGCTAAAAGATGCTGATGATACATTAAAGGCATATACAACTCAGCTTTTTAATGAAAACAAAATTGACATTATTGATATACAATATATGCGCGATGCTGTTGCTATAGCAAAAGACAATAAGCTCAGCTACAACACAACTTTAGCTATACTTACATATCAGCTTCTAATACAAAGAAAAAATGGTGGCTCAGCATTAGACATTGACACAAATGACACTGCCACACTAAATGCTCTTTTTGAAAATTGCGGAATTGCATTCCTAAATGCAGAAAATTTTTATACAAATATACAGGATGGAAACGCTTTACAATTTCTTGATTTAAAAGCAAATAAATTGACCTATAACTTTAATTCAATAAACTCAAGACAAACATTTATTGAAGCACTTAAGAAAGAAACAAAACCTCTTATCTATTTCAAAACAGGAACAGGAAAAGACAAGCTTTGTTTCAGGGCCGATTTCTTCAGTGAATTCAACACTCTCAAATCATGTACCGAATTAAAGGATAATACTTCTTCATTTGATGGTTTTGAAGTAACTGATGATGAAAGCATAAAAGCATTTGTTAAAGAAATTAAAGGCGACAAAATAAATGACGAGCAGCTTGCCGCAATCATTGGCGGATGCAAAAATCATATGTCCATTATTACTGGCGGACCAGGCACTGGCAAAACTACTACGATCACAATGCTACTCCGCTCTCTGCTTCACTATGGTAATGCAGAAGAATTAGCAAAGCAAATTGTATTAGCAGCACCAACAGGTCGCGCAGCCCAACGCATCAGCGAGGCCGTACGTAATGAAATCGGCAATGACGAATTTGAGCATGCTGAGTTACTAAAAGCAATCCCTGCAAAAACAATTCACGATTTGCTAAGACAAAGCTTCTCTGCAGAAACAACCTTCCGACACAATGCCACAAACATACTTCATTACACAACAATAATCATTGACGAAGCATCAATGATTGACAATAAGCTATTTGAATCATTTTTAGCTGCAGTTGATAAAAATTCGCGCATTGTTATTGTTGGCGACCCACAGCAGCTGCCAAGTGTAAACGCAGGCAATATGCTTCAAACACTTATTAAGCATTTTGATGATGGTGCAGAAATAACAAAGCTAACAAAAACATATCGTGCCAGCGGTGGTGTAGGCGATATTTTTGATATGGCTAAAACAAAGCAGCTACTTGAAGAGCAAAAAGCAACAGCTCCTGCAGAAGGCAAAATTGATTATATTTGGGATGACAAGAAAAAACCATATTGTTTTTATGAATCATCTAGCTATCGTGCTGCAGACTATGTAAAAGCAGTTTGGCATTGGATAAATAAGCTGATAAAAGATACAGAGCTTGAGAATTTAATTTCTCAGCACTATAATCCAAATGAAAAGAACGAAGGAGAAACTCATACTAAGCTTGTAAAAATCCTGAAGCTTATTGAGGAAGCACAGGCACTTTCTGTACTTAGAAATGGATTAGAAGGATGCAATTACATCAATGAAAAAATATTTGATGGATTTTGCAGACAAGAGAAAAAACGCTTCCCAAGCTACTACCCTATCATCATTACGCAAAACAATTCTGCACTTGGCCTGACTAATGGACAAATGGGCATTGTTCTTTGTGGTGAGAACAAACGCTATCACGCATATTTTCTAGATGGCGAGCAAGTTCGCTCAATTCCATACGAAAATTTACCGGGCTTTGAAAATGCATATGTAATTACCGTACATAAGAGCCAAGGTTCACAATACAAAAATGTTCTGCTGGTTCTTCCAAGTAAAGGAGACTCACCTTTGCTCACAAGGAGTATTGTCTATACAGCGGTTACACGTGCTAAGCGTACTGTAACTGTTATTGGAGGTCAAGCAGCACTTGACACATACGACATAAATGAAGGGGCACGCACTACAGTTTGGAGCTAGCATACATTCTTTACAAAAAAATCTTTAACCGTTACAATAACTCATTAAACCAAGCAATTTTCCTGCAATTTTTAATATATGTTTGCGAGTTGATTGCAATTTATGTTTTATGATAGAATGACAACACTATGAAATTAAATCCTTATCTTATACCTTTTAGTACAACACGTTCTTATTTAGCAATTGCACCACATGAAGAAAACGATTGGTATCGTATTCATCCAGGTGGTCTATTCTTAAGAACTGTTCGCACACGTGCAGATGTACCATTTGTTGCTCTATTAACTCCATTAACAAAGAATGGAGAAACAATAGAGTTTACGAACTATGAAATGACTCCTGATTGCTTCAAAGCAATTACTTCTCAAGGTTGTATTGAATTTACATTTCTTGATGAATCTACTGTTGTTTCAAAGGCAGACAATTCAAATCTAGGTCTTCGCCTTGATTTTGTCTCAAAAGGCCTAATGTCTCAATTCCTTTTCCCTATTCCACGTCCAGGCGAATCGACTTCAGATGGAACACTTATTTTAGCTAATGCCAATAAGAATCGCGCTCGATTCCTTTTAGCAGCTCAATCAGGAAAATTTATTCCTGCTGACCCAGAATGGAACGGTCGCTGCTCTGACAATATGAGTGTAGACATTTTCCCTAATGGTGAAGCACCAATTTCTTTCTCAATCAAAGAATATCTTGAGGAATGGGACGGAACTGTTCCATCCTATGATTTCGAGGAAGCTCGTCAAGCAACTGCTAAGGCATTTGATGATTTTCTAAAAGGCATACCTAGCGTTGCCCCTGAATTTGAGGAAACACGCCAACAAGCAGCATACTTACTTTGGAGTTGTATTGTAGGTAAATATGGTCTATTGGGTCGCGATGTTATGCTTATGTCCAAGAATTGGATGAACCGCGTTTGGAGTTGGGATCATTGTTTTAATGCAATGGCTGTGGCTGATGGTCATCCTGATAAGGCATGGGATCAGCTAATGGGACAGTTTGATTTACAGGGTGAAGATGGAAGTCTTCCAGACTTTATCAGTGAAGGAACAACATTACGTGGCTATGTAAAGCCACCAATTCATGGTTGGACTTTAGCAAAGATTATAGACAAAGTATATCCATCTACTGAGAAACTTGAGGATGCTTATACGAAAATTTCTCGTTGGACTAAGTGGTGGTTGACTCGTAGAGACCGTAATGGCAATGGGCTTTGCGAATATGATCATGGCAACGATTCAGGCTGGGATAATTCAACTGTATTTCTTGATTTACCACCTACAGAGACACCTGATTTGGCAACATTTTTATCAATTCAAGCAAATGTATTAGCTGACATTGCCACACAACTAGGTAAGCCACAAGCAGAAATTGATGAGTGGAAAGCAATCTCTTCACAGCAAATCAGCAGCATGCTTGAGGTATTGTTTGATGAAACTGGCAAGCCTTTAACACGACAGGCTTATACAGGTAAAACAAGTTCACCAGACACACTACTCTTACGTGTACCTGTATTGCTAGGGGACAGACTTCCAAAGCATATTCGTGAGCTATTGCTTAATGATTTGAGGTCTGACAAATTCCTAACCGAGTGGGGATATGTAAC
The DNA here is from genome assembly GCA_017648065.1 of Kiritimatiellia bacterium. Classification (GTDB taxonomy): domain Bacteria; phylum Verrucomicrobiota; class Kiritimatiellia; order RFP12; family UBA3636; genus RGIG990. The sequence goes on from JAGCJJ010000087.1 coordinate 31,865, forward strand.
AGAAAGTCCAGCTTCACCATATTATGTAAGCGACGGCTATTGGCGTGGTCCAATTTGGGCACCAAGCACATACATTATTTATGAAGGACTACTTGCATGTGGAGAAGACAAGCTCGCAGAGAGAATTGCATTACAATTCTGCAAGATGTGTGCTAAGAGTGGTTTTGCAGAGAACTTTGATGCTCAAACTGGCGAAGGTTTACGCGACCGTGCATATACGTGGACTGCTGCGGTATTCTTATTGCTAGCAAGCAAGTTGCAAAAATAACCTTGCAGACTTTCGATAAAATTGCAAAAAAATAGCAGCTCGATTGAGCTGCTATTTTTTTGTGCTATATTATTGCTTAAACGAGATTACTTGATATTCTTAATCTCATCCCATGTCTTGGTGTAAAGCTCAAGAGCATCGCCCAAATCACCAATTACCTCGCCCTTTACAATATCCTCCTCACGAGGGAAAATTGTTGGGTTATTCTTTACTTCATCTGGTAGGAATTCAGCAGCTGCCTTATTTGGGCACCAATATGTGGTGTACTCAATATTACGAGCAGCAATCTTTCCATCATGTAGGAAGTTGATAAACTTATATGCTAACTCTTTCTGCTGAGATTCTTTTAGAATTACCATCTCATCGCATGATAGAGAGAAGCCTTCCTGAGGAAGAACAAATACAATATTCTCATCTTCTAGCTGTAGCTGACCAATATCACCACTATAGCCATGTACTAGATTAAACTCACCACTTGCCAAGCCAACCTTATATTGCTCATTTTCAAATTTTGCAATATTACGCTTCCACTCTACAACAATATCACGAGCTTCTGCTAGCTGTGCAGGATCCCTTGTATTTACACTGTAGCCCTTGTACTTAAGTGCAGCACCAATTGTTTCGCGCATATCTGCAAGAAGTGTCATACGACCCTTAAGCTCTGGGTGAGTTGCAAATACATTCCAAGATGGCTCAATTTCCTTCTCTACCTTTGCTTTATTATATGCAAAGCCTGTATATGTAACCATGTATGGGATACCATATGTCATATTTGCATCTAATGAGCAAGATAGATAGTTAGGGTCAATATTAACCAGGTTAGGAAGCTTTGTCTTATCTATTTCTTCTAGTGCTCCTTCTTCAGCCATAATTTTTACCATATAGCTTGATGGGAAAACAACATCGAAGCCAGATGCTCCATGCTGAAGTTTTGCCCACATTGCCTCATTGGAATCAAAGATACCAATTACTACTTGGCAATTATTAGCTGCTTCGAATTCACGGACAATATCCATGTCGATATATTCATTCCAGGTATAGATATTAAGTACAGGCTTTTTTTCGCCACAGCCTGTCATTACCAGGCCTAACATAGCACATAGTGTAAGTACAAGATTTTTTATCATGTTGTAGCTACCCTTCGGATGTTTCACATCCATTTGTGTACACTTTTTTGGTGTACAATGATTGTTAAGCTCCGGAAAACGCCGGATCGATATTTGCTCTCTTCCCAATTAGGAAAAGCAAGAAATTATTTTATCACAGAAGCAAGAGCTGTTTCAATACGTTTCTCTTGCTCATTGAATGCGTCAGACTTCCACTCCGCGCTATTCCAATCGCGCATTGTTTGTGTTAGCTGATGGAAGAAACGGCGAGCGACATCTCTATCTTCAAAATTCATTTTTGAATTAACAATTCTTGAAAGCATATTAAAGATGTAGCGCTGACGCTCTGCTGAGCAAGCTGCGTCCACAACATGGAAAGAATCCTGCTGTAGGTATACAGCATCAATTAACTCACCCTTTAGATAATCGATAAAGTCTTCAATTGCTGTACCCTCTTCACCAACAACCTTCATCATCTGAGAAACATCATTACCATGACGAAGAGCTGCACGAATATTTGCGACCGCATCTGAATCACAAATACTATTATACTTACTCCATGAATCCAATGGGTCAATTGCTGGGTAGCGGCGAGCATCTGAGCGAGCACGAGACAAGCCGTGGAATGCACCTACAACCTTAATTGTTGCTTGAGTAACTGGTTCATCAAAGTTACCACCAGCAGGAGAAACAGCACCACCGATTGTTACTGAGCCAATACGTCCATCACGTAGTTTAACACGACCAGCACGCTCGTAGAATGAAGCGACTACAGATTCAAGATATGCTGGGAATGCTTCCTCACCAGGAATTTCCTCAAGACGGCCAGACATTTCGCGTAATGCCTGAGCCCAACGAGAGGTTGAGTCTGCAAGTAGAAGCACGTGCAAGCCCATTTGGCGATAATATGCAGCCAATGTTGCAGCTGTATATACAGATGCCTCACGAGCAGCAACCGGCATTGATGATGTGTTACAAATGATAATTGTACGGTCCATCAAGCTGCGTCCTGTACGTGGGTCATTAAGCTCTGGAAATTCACGAAGCATTTCCACTACCTCACCAGCACGCTCACCGCAAGCTGCATAAATCACGATATCTACCTGAGCAAAGCGGCTAGTTGTCTGCTGAAGCACTGTTTTACCTGCACCAAAAGGACCAGGAATACAATAAGTACCACCTAGAGCTACAGGGAAGAATGTGTCAATTGTGCGAGTTTGAGTAACCATTGTCTCATCTGGGCGCATACGCTCAGCAAAGCATGTAATCGGAACCTTAACTGGCCAACGTTGCATTAGAGTCACTTCAACCTCATTACCAGCATCATCAGCAAGCTTTGCAACAACATCCTCAACCTTAAACTTACCTGCACCAGCAATGCTCTTTACAGTGTAACGACCCTTTAGACCAAATGGCACCATAATGTCATGCTTAAAAATACCTTCAGGCACAGAACCAACTGGATCGCCAGCAAATACTAGGTCGCCTTCCTTAACTGATGGAGTAAAATCCCATTCAACATCACGTGGCAATGCATCAATATATTTACCACGTTGTAGGAAAAAGCCGCACTCTGCTGCAAGTTTAGGCAATGGATTTTGAAGTCCATCGAAAACCTGAGTTAAAAGACCTGGTCCTAACTCAACAGATAGCAAATCTCCAGTAAATTCAACAGTATCGCCACACTTGATTCCGGAGGTATCCTCATATACCTGCATATCGCAACGACGGCCCTTAATACGAACAATTTCGCTCATAAGAGTCAAGCCATCAACCAATGCATAGCCTACCTCATTAAGAGCAACTGCACCTTCAAATTCAACTGTAATTAGGTTGCCATTTACGCCTGTTACTTTTCCTACTGTACTCATACTACACCTATCGTAATTATAAAACCATTATTTTCCACTTGCTACAGCAGCTAATCTTGCAGCACCCTTTTCACTATCCATTTGGCTACTGCGAATATTACAAATTCTTAGCTGAAGAGCATAAGCAAAAATTGCGTTTAGAGAAAACTCATCAAAGCCAGCCAATTCGCTTGCTTTTTCCCAAAGAAGCAAATCTAATGCTCTTTGACGCAAAGCCGGATTGCGCTCCTGAAATGCGCTTGCCACTCCATTCTCTAGCACTACATCAAAACCAGAATAATCTTTAAGCCACTTTCCTGCATCAACTCCATCTAACTTTGCTGCGCGAGCACGTGCTACAGCATTTCGTAGCTGAGTCTCTGCTGAGCGCCATTCAGTAATAAAGGAATTATTTGTAGGCAGCTCTTCCTCTGCAAGCAATGCCTCAAGCTCAGAAAAGTCATCTTGACTCAATTGCTCGCGACAAAGCTCCACAAAGTCCTCCATGCTCATTGGAGGTTGCTTATCGATGCCAAGCATTGGCAATGTAGAAACTAAATATGGATAGCTCATTATTTTTCCGAAATTAACTTAATTAGAGCTGGACGCAATAGTTGAGAAAGCTTTTCAAGCACTGCTGCACTTGTAAAATCGTGTTCAACACGTCCCTCTTCCAACATAACACAAATACCTGCGGAGATATCCTTATCTGCACGAACCTGAACACCACCCTTTTGAGATGCTGCAGCAGCAAATTTGCTCTGTACATAAGCAGCTACTTTCTCTGCATCTGCAGGAGAAACAACAAGCTCAACTTCTGCATCATCTGCCAAATAATTAGCAACTAGCTTGTCTACTAGGCTTGTCAAATATTCTGCTGAAAGAGCACCCTCTACTTCTGCCTTAAGTGCACGCTCAAAGGTTTGCTGAATTGCTTGCTCCAGACCTAAAATAATATCACGAGAAGCCTGCTTTACTGATTGCTGAGAACGAAACTCTGTAGCACATGCTTCTTCCTTTGCCTTTTCTTGAATAGCTACTGCCTGCTTCTCTGCTGCTGCAACAATCTCTGCTGCCTTAGCTTCTGCATCTGCAATAATTTTAGCGGCTTTTTCTTCTGCCTTATTTACACCTTCTGCCTGGATTTTATCAAGCAAGGACTGTAATTCTGATACCATAAGATTTTCTCCTATTCGAGAATTGTTTATTCCCAATTAAATATACGAAGTATATTTTCGCATAAACCCGAACAAATGTCAAAGTAAAAGAGGCTTTATAAAATGTTTAATAAAAATAAATTCTGGCGGCAAAATAATTCGTTAAAAACAACAAAAAATCAAAACAAGCACCCATTTTTAGTTCATAGCAATACACTACGAACACATATAAAGCCGAATTTTTCTTAAATACTTTTGCCCAATGGACAGATTCAAATTAGAAAAAATTACTTCACTTCGTCTGCATAAGACACAAGAATCTTCTTGATGATATTTGTTGTTGAAAGGCCTTCAACCATATCAGCAAGAACAACCTTGCCACCGTTAGCTTCAACTACATCACGTCCACTAACGTAATGAGCCCAATCCTTACCCTTAACAAGTACGTCAGGAAGAATTTCAGCTATAACACCTTTTGGCTCTTCATCGTCAAAGAAAACAACATAGTCAACGCAACGTAAAGAACATAGAAGTTTTGCACGATTCTCTTGATTTACAATCGGGCGTAGAGGGCCTTTATTCTTTTGCACTGATGCATCTGTATTAAGAGCTAAACAAAGAGCATCACCTTGCTCACGTGCAAATGTAAGGTATGTAATATGACCAGCATGCAACAAGTCAAAGCAGCCATTTGTAAAAACAAGCTTTTTACCCTCTGCGTGCATTCTATCTCTCTCTGCACGCATCTCCTTTACGGACAAGACTTTACCTGAAAACTCACTCATTATAAAATCCTAATTATTGTTGATCTACTAAATCCTCAGTAGCTTGTTTATAATTCCACTTATAAACACTATTCTCTTCCTCCATAGCAACCTTTGTAACTGCATCAACATGACCGTCGGCAAAGCATACAATTGTTGAGCTTCTATGTCTATAAGAAAGATTTTCATTATTATTTAGCAAAGTATTTAAATCAACCTTTGGATTAGCTGGGGTAGGTGTTTCACAAAGGAAAATAAAGAATGCAGGATCTGTTATATTCTGTATTCTAGCCTTTTTACCCATGCTAACAAGATCAGCATTGATTGCATATGAGCAATAATAAACTTGCTGAGGAGTGCGCTCATAAGTCATTGAAGGACAAATAAAATCATCATCATTCGGGATTCGCTCAGGAAAATCTGTTGGCTCCTGCTGTTTAGGTACAAGATCAACCATACGAGGACGCTTTAGACGTTCGGGAAGGATATTAAACCAAGCACGTGCATTTTCTCTTTCTGTTGCTGTTGGGAAACGGCCCTGAAAATCATCAAGATAGCTAACAAGCTCTGTTCCGTAAGCACGAACATTATTCATACATTGAGTACGCTTTCCATTAGCACGTAATCTTGATACGCCTACACTCACAATACCAGAAAGTATGATTAATATTCCAATTACAACCATAAGTTCTACAAGAGAGAAACCCATTGAAGATTTTTTCATATTACACTCCAATACATCATTAAATAAATACACATTAGGTCAAAAGGTACAAATATGCACCTCCCTTAAAGATATGCTTATTGTAGCACATACTTTAATACTCTGTCTATGCTAAATTATTCTCTGTTAAAGCCCTAATTTCATCGCGAATAGATGCTGCTCGCTCAAATTCAAGTGCAGCGGCTGCTTGTGCCATCTCTCGTTTCAATCGCTCTAACTTTGCAGTCAAATCATATTCAGCCAAATCATCATTAACTGTAGCTGAAGATATTTCTGCTGTAGCAAATGTTTTTGCAGCGACATCCTCATTAAGTGCACGAGAAGCACTGCGAGGAACAATACCATGCTCTTTATTATAAGCCTCTTGAGCAGCGCGTCGGCGTTGTGTAATATTCATCATGTGGCGAATAGAATCTGTAATATTATCCGCATAAAGAATTACTCGTCCATTTACATGACGCGCTGCACGTCCGGCAGTCTGCACTAACGAAGTAGTACTGCGTAGGAAGCCCTCTTTATCTGCATCTAGCACAGCAACAAGCGAAACCTCAGGCAAATCCAAACCTTCACGAAGCAGATTGATGCCTATCAAGCAATCAAACTCACCCTTTCTCAAACGTGTGAGAATATCTACGCGCTCAAATGCATCTATATCTGAATGAAGATATTCCACGCGAAGTCCTGCATCCCGCAAATATTGCGACAAATCTTCTGCCGTACGCTTTGTCAACGTCGTTGCCAGCACACGATCTCCACGCTCGGAGCAAGCACGCACTTCCTCCATAAGATCATCAATCTGTGTGGCTAGTGGGCGCAGCTCCACAAGTGGATCAAGCAAGCCAGTTGGGCGAATTATCTGCTCAACAACCTGCTCAGAGCGAGCCAATTCATATTGTGCAGGCGTTGCCGATACATATAAAATCTTTCCTAGCTTAGAGGAAAATTCATCAAAATTCAATGGGCGATTATCCAGTGCTGAAGGCAAGCGGAAACCATGCTCAACAAGGACGGTTTTTCTTGCTCTATCGCCATTATACATTCCACGTACCTGAGGCACAGTAACGTGTGACTCATCAATTATTGTAAGAAACTCACCTTGGAAATAATCAATCAGACACTCACCAGGAGTACCTTCCGGGCGTCCTGTTAAATGGCGCGAATAATTTTCAATTCCTTGGCAATATCCAATTTCTCGGAACATCTCAATATCATACTTTGTGCGCTGAGATAAACGCTGAGCCTCAAGAAGCTTTCCATGACGCTCAAACCAAGCGACGCGTTGCTCCAACTCTGCCTGAATATTTTCCAGCGATGCCTCCAATTTTTCATGTGGCATAACAAAGTGCTTTGCAGGAGAAATAATTACGCGCTCCATGCGTTTAATTGCTTTACCGGTAGTAGCATCAATTTCTGAAAGCTCCTCTACCTCATCGCCCCAAAACGAAATGCGTACACCGACATCACTCTCATAGGACAAGAAAATATCTACGACATCGCCACGCACCCGAAAATTGCCAGGCGCTGCCTCAATATCATTACGCTTATATTGCATTTCTACAAGACGCGAAAGCATTGCATCACGGTCAAGCTCCTGCCCCACAGCAACATCAAGCACCATAAGCATATAATCATCAGGTGAGCCTAAACCATATATGCAAGAAACTGAAGCCACAACAATTACATCATCGCGTGTGAGAAGCGAATTTGTGGCGGAAAGACGAAATCGCTCAATTCCGTCATTTGTGGCAGCGTCCTTTGCGATATAAGTATCAGTCTGTGGAATATAAGCCTCAGGCTGATAATAATCGTAGTAGCTGACAAAATACTCCACTGCATTTTTAGGAAAGAATGCCTTCAGTTCACCAAAAAACTGAGATGCGAGTGTTTTATTGTGAGAAATAACAAGCGTTGGCAGCCCCATTTCCTTAATAACATTAGCCATGGTAAAGGTTTTACCAGAGCCTGTTACACCCTCAAGAGTTTGGAAATTCATTCCCTTACGAAAGCCATCGCAAATTCTTGCAATAGCATCCGGCTGATCTCC